>JAKECL010000076.1 GCA_030460725.1 Propionibacterium sp. | reverse complement strand
GGACCTCGCCGCAAAACGCAGCGGACTTCGCCAGGAAAGGGGACGGACCTCGGCGACGGGGGGGGCGGGGCCGGAGAGGACCACGGAGTCCCCCGCGAGATCCACCCTCGCCCCCGGCAGGTCCACCACCACCGATCCCCCCGGGACCTCCACGACCCAGGACCGGGGCGCGGCGGACCCCCGTCTGATGGCGCTGGCCACGGCCGCAGCGCAGCACCCGGTGCCGCAGGACCTGGTCTCCCCCACCCCGCGTTCCAGCACGCGCATGAGCAGGTGCCCGATCTTCGTCCCGGGTTTGGTGACGTCGACGACCAGTTCGAGGTTGACCCCCTCTGCCGGTTCGGGGCTGTAGGTGGGGCGCGTCCCCGGGGGGGCCAGATGGATGTCGGTGGAGGGCAGGACCGCCTCACGCAGCGCCTGGCGCGTCTCCACGTCGATGACGACATGCGGGTTGGGCATGGCCACGCGGATCCCCTCGAAGAGCCCCTCCAACCCCACGACGCTGACGGACATGTCGGGGAGGCCCGGGGAGACCGCGCGTCCCATGTCGACGGAGTACCACTGCTCGGAAGACCCCTGTGCCCAAGGGCCAGCCCCTGTGCGCCCGGTGGTAACCCCGCGGCCTGGAGCACCCCCTGGAACCATCTCGGAGTCGGCGACACCACCCTCGTCCACGTGGGCGTCGCGCTCCCACACCGGCCCCGGCACCTGCGCGGGCCGCGCACCCAATGAGCGCACTGTCTTCACGCCTGCCCGGGTGGCGACCTCCAGCGCCTGCCCCTCCGCCAGATCCACCAGACCGGCATTGCGCAGATGGTCGACGAAGACCCGGACACCGTTGCCGCACATCTCGGCGAGTGAACCGTCGGCATTGCGGTAGTCCATGAACCACCGTCCCTCCACCTGGACGCAGCGGATCAGCCCATCGGCTCCCACACCACGAGAGACATCGCACAGGTGCGCGACGGTATCGGACCCCACCTCCAGCGTCCCGTCCGGGTCATCCAGGAGCAGGAAGGTGTTCCCGGTGCCGTGTGCCTTCCACAAGACGGTGTCGCGACTCAGGAAGGTCCCCGGGGGCACCTCGGAGGGCGCGTCGCGAAGACCTGGGGACGTGGTCAGGTGCGTGGTCACGGTGTCACGCTATCGAGCCCGTCCGCCTCACTGCGGATGATGTCCACGGCACGCTCCAGCAGGCTTCCGCCCCGCGACCCTCGCACGGCGGTCCCGGCGCCGACCTGCCCTGCACCCCCTGCGCCCCCTGCATCCTCGGCGTCCAACCAGTGGATTCGGGGCTCGGGCCGGAACCATTTGGTCTGGCGCCGCGAGAGCTGACGGGTGGCCAATGCCACCGACTCCCGGGCCTCCTCCACCGTCATCTGCCCGTCAATGACTGCGAGCGCCTGGGCGTACCCCGTGGCACGCCGGGCCGTGCGTCCCTCACGCAGCCCCCGGGGCAAGAGTCCTCGCGTCTCCTCGACCAGACCGTCGCGGAACATCGCGGCCGTGCGCGCCTCGATGCGCGCATCGAGCACCTCCAGGGACCTGCGCACGCCGATCATGACGGCGGGCGCGTGGAACACCCGGCGCGGCATGTGCGCGGAATAGGGCTCCCCGGTCAGCTCAATGACCTCCAGGGCACGGATGATCCTGCGCGCATTGTGGGGGTCGATGCGTGCGGCGGACTCCGGGTCCAGCGCCTCCAGTCGCCGGTGCAGGCCCCGCGAACCCAGCGGCCCCGTCGCCTCCGCCTCCAGTCGCGCCCTCACGGCGGGGTCCGTCGCGGGGAAGTCGATGACATCCAGCAGTGCCCGCAGGTACAACCCCGATCCTCCGCAGACGAGGGCGACGCCCCCGCGCTGGTGGATCGCCTCCACGTCGCGGCGGGCATCTGCCTGGTAGCGGGCGACCGAGGCCTCATCGGTGACCTCCAGGACATCGACCTGGTGGTGGATGATCCCGCGGCGCTCGGATGCAGGGGTCTTCGCGGTGCCGATGTCCATCCCGCGGTAGAGCTGCATGGCGTCAGCCCCGACGAGTTCGCCGGGGCCCGCAGCATCGGCGTCCAGGAGTCCGGGGAGCACCTCAGCGAGATCCAGCGCCAGATCGGTCTTGCCCGAGGCCGTGGGTCCGACCACGGCGACGATGAGGTCACTGGGACGCCTCGCGCGCGCCATGCCACCGGTGTCCCTGGGCCCTGGCAGATCCGTGGTGGAGGTGACGCCGGGGGGCAGACCGTGCGTGGCAGCAAGCCCGAGGTCCTGTGCGCGTCCTTCGGGTCCGGCTCCACCCGGCGTCCGGCCCCCAGAGCGGGAGCCCGCGTCACGTCCGGGGCCTGCGACCTTCCCTCCGGGCTCACTCATCAGGACCCTCCCCACTGCGTTGGTGCGCGTGGAGGTCCTTCTGCCAGCCGACCTCCATGAGGGAGTGCCGGAACCCGATCCCTCGGTTCAACGCGATGACCGGTGCGTTGTCGCCGTCGGTCCAGGTGTGGATGCGGCGCACCTGGGGGTGGCGGGCGCGCAGTTGTGCCAGGTTGACGCGCTTGATCCACCTGGCCAGTCCCCGGCGACGGTGGTCACCGCGGATGAGCGTCCCCTCCTGGAACGCGATCTCCGCAACCGTGGGAGACAGGACCAGGGTGGTCCAGCCCACCAGCTCACCCCCCACAGGACGCACCGCGGTGACCACCCACTCCTGGTGGGAACGCTCAGCCAGCGCCTCCTTGCGCATCACCCGCCCCGCGTCCCACAGCTGCGCCTCCTCGGTGAGACCGCCCGAGGGCATGTCGGTTGATGCCAGGGCATAGATCTCGGCCAGCTGGTCCAGCAGGTGTTCCGGACTGCGAGGGGAGGACCACGACACGACCTCGTATCCGGGAACCGGGTCTGCCTCCCGCGACGGTGTCCGGTCCACGTCCAGTGTCGTCACCCACTCGCTGTGCGCGGGGACGTAGCCTGCGCGGGCGAGCATGTCGGTCTCCGGTGTCCCCAGCGGGGATGCGTGTGCGCCCGACACACCCGGCACCGGCTTGGAGACTCCCTTCACCCCCAGGGGCGAGCCCACCTCCACCCATCCCGGACAGTCGGTCCAGTACTGGGCGGTCGTGCGTCCCCAGGACCGCGTGACGGCCTCTCCCAGCCGCAGGAGCAGGGCATCGAGCCCCTGGTGACGCCACGGGGCACTGAGCTGCACGGACACCGTCGCGCAGTCCGTGTTCTCACCCAGGGGTGCGACCACGGACAGCGATCCCACGACGGCGTCCGCACCGGGTCCCGCCCCTTGATCTGCCACGGCCACCACGGGTGCCACGAGCGCTGGGTCCCAGGCGGGGTCGCCCTCGTCCACGGGTGCTCGGGGACCGACCCGCGCTGGCATGCTCCTCCACAGATCTCCGACAGTCCTGCCCTCCCCGTCCGCCACGGCGAGGACGCGCAGAACCCTGCGGTCCGCGTCCGTTGCGTATGCGGCGAACTCCTGCGCCGAGGTGACAAAGTCCTGCGAGCCGATGCACTCCACGGAGTGGGCGCGGCTGAGAGCCTCCAGCCCCTTGTGGAAGGACACGACGGGGCCGCCCCCAGATGCCGGGGGCAACGAGTACAGACGGACAGGAGCTGCCATGGTCCAAGTCTAGGATCCGCTCCCCGGTCCCTGCTCCGGGGGCCCTGCTCCGGGGGCCGGACGAACCGGCATGGGACACCCCGCCTCAACTCCCGCTGGCCCGGCCCGGTACCCCGCGTGCAGGTCGCCCCGAGGCCCTCGCTCGCCCGGGTGTGCAGTGCGCCAGCACGGCAGCACGCCTGCCCCCAGCGGCGCCGCGCCACTTCCCCACCCGACCTAGACTGGGCGCATGACCTCCACCACCCTTCCCGTCACGCGTGAGCGCGTCGAGTCGGCGATGCGGAAGCTCGGGCTGATCCCCTTCATCGGGGACCAGGACCAGGTGGCCGCCATCCTGCCCTCCCACGTGCTGCGCATCGTCCTGCCCCCCGACCGCCCCGTCCAGGGCATCGGCGAGTGGTCCCGCGTCCTCGACATCCGCTTCGCCCCCCAGGCCGCCGAGTTCACCGCAGCCTTCAATGCCACGACCTATCTGCCGAAGATGACCACCTCCGTCACCGATGACGGGCACATCCGTTTCCGCCTCCAGCACACCTTCACCTGGGTGGCAGGAGCCGACGAGGCACAGGTCGACCAGGAGGTCGCACAGTTCGTGATGGCGTCGCTGGCGGCCTTCAACCGTCTGGCTGAGCGCTTCCCCGACCGTTGGGCCCAGGAGGCAGACGATGAGTGAGTGGAAGACCTGGTCACTGGGAGGCTCTCCCGAGGAACCCCCACAGGAATCCTCCGGCGAGGAAGCGGCGGCGTCCCCGCTCCCGCCCTCACCGACCCCGCCCGCAGCTCCGGGCACACCCGGTGACACGCCCGGAGCAGGCGCCGGACCTGCGGGGAGCGAGGAGGAGGACCAGCTGAAGTGGGGCACGGAGGTGCTCCCCGTGGACCTGGACCGTCTGGCCCATGTCATGTCCGAGGACGGGTTCCCCCTGGTCCGCTCCGAGTTCTCCCTGACGACGTCCGTGGATGACTCGGCGGTGCGTGTCCACCGCGAGCCCGCCGACTCGCCGTGGATGCAGATCGAGACGCACATGGGTCTGCCGGAGGGAGTCGAGGCATCCCTGTCCTCCGGTGACACCTCCGCATTCGACCTCCAGCAGGTCGCGAACACGTGGAACAGCACCCATCTCCAGCCCACCGCCTTCGCAGCCCGGCTGGAGGAGCAGTGGAGGTTCTTCCTGGTCAGCCGTTTCTTCGTGGGAGCGGGACTCTCCGACCGCCAGATCCACCTCCTGGTGCGTCGCGCGATCGTGGTGGGCCTGCAGGCCCGGAGGGACCTGCCCGGCCTCATGCCTCCCTCCTCGCAGGAGTAGGGCCCGGGCGGACCTGCAACCCATCCTCCCCGTCAACCACCGGTTCCGCCCTGCCCGCGCATTCCGGGACACCTTCCGATAGGTTCCGGGGATGGACCCCTCTCACGCAGATCCCCTCGACGGCTCCTCGACCCGACGCCCTCGAGCCCAGGTGGAGGAACTCGTGGTCCTGTGTGACCCGGAGGGTCGACCGACCGGTGTCTCCCCCAAGGCGGAGGTCCACACACGGGACACGCCTGTACACCGCGCCTTCTCCTGCTACGTGGTCGATGGTGCCGGAGACCTGTTGCTGACCCGACGCGCCCTGTCGAAGGTGACCTGGCCGGGGGTGTGGACGAACTCCGTGTGCGGGCACCTGCTGCCCGGTGAGTCGGAAGAGGATGCGGCGCGTCGCAGGCTCCGCCAGGAGCTCGGCGTCGAGGTGGCCCCCGACGCCACCTTCGAGACCGTCCTGCCCCGCTTCAGCTACCGCGCCACGGACGCATCGGGCACGGTGGAGAACGAGTTCTGTCCTGTGCTGGTCCTGAACCTCGACCAACGTCCGGAGGTCTCACCCGACCCCACCGAGGTCATGGAGTGGAGGTGGGCGCCCCTGTCCCGCACACGTGGTGCGGTGGCCGCCGCCCCCTTCGCCTTCAGCCCCTGGATGGTGGCCCAACTGGAGGGGTGGGCCGTCTCCCCGTGACGGCAGCCACCGTGCAGGACCATCTCATCGGCCTCGTCGACACCCGACTCGGAGCCTTCCTCGACCAGCGCCGCGCGGAGGCAAGAGATCCCTCCTTCGCCCGCCTCTGGGAGCTCCTGTCCCTGGCGTGCCGGGACGGCAAGCGCATCCGCCCGCTCCTGGTCCTCACCGTCGCCACGGGCGCGGGAACACGCATGCAGGGGGAACTCCTCCCCGCGGCGGTTGCGGTGGGGGCCGCCATCGAGCTGCTGCACACCGGGTTCCTCATCCACGACGACATCATGGACCGCGACCTTCGACGTCGGGGACGACCCACGGTCGCAGCGACCCTGACAGACATGGCCCGCGGCGACGGCGATCCGGATGCCGACCACACCGGAGCCTCAGCCGCGATGCTCGCCGGCGACCTGGCTCTCACCGGTGCCTACAGGCTCCTCGCGGAGGCAGGTGCGGACACGCCCCGCCTCGTCGACATCGTCGACGAGGCGCTCAGGCGCACCGCTGAGGGCCAGCTGCGCGACATATCCGCCTCCGCCGCGTCCCGCCCACAGGAGGAGGACCTGTTGGAGCTGGCCCGACTGAAGACGGGGATCTACTCCTTCGAGGCGCCCATCGCCTGTGGCGCCGTCCTGGCGGGTCTGGGTCCCACCGCCACCGCGGAGCTCGCACGCGGTGCCCGGGAGCTCGGCGGTGCGTTCCAGGTCGTCGACGACCTCCTGGGAACGATGGGGGACCCCGGACGGACCGGCAAGTCCACCTCCACCGATCTCAGGAGACGCAAGCACACGGTCCTCACGGCCTGCGCCGCCGCCCGCGACGCACGCTGGCCCGCCGTCTGGGAGGACCTCACGGGCCAGGATCCCGACGCCGCAGAGACACGTGCACGGGAGATCATCGTCTCCAGCGGTGCTCGCGACCACGCCCTGGAGCTCTCCGCGTCCCTGCACGCCTCGGCGCGCTCCCACTTCACCCATCCCAGCATTCCCGACCACCTGGCCCAGGCCCTGGTCGCACTCACCGACACACTGGAGGCACGTACCCGATGACCCTCGCCCCCACCTCCCCACCCCGGCTCTACGAACGCGCCGCGCATGCCGCGGCCGAGGTCGTCATCGCACGCTACTCGACCTCCTTTGGTCTGGCGGTGCGTCTCCTGGCAGAACCCGTGCGCACTGCCGTCCGTGACGTCTATGCGATGGTGCGTGTGGCCGATGAGGTGGTGGACGGGGCCTGCGCGGGGCTGGGTGCGCAGGAGGTGCGTGCGGTCCTGGACGACTACGAGGCCGAGGTCCTGACCGCCATGTCCCGCGGTTTCTCCACCGACCTCGTCGTCCACGCATTCGCCCTGACCGCGCGGCGGGTGGGCATCACCGCCGAACTCGTGGAGCCGTTCTTCGCCTCCATGAGGGCTGATCTGAGCGAGGACACCCATGACCGGGAGAGCCTGGAGGAGTACATCCACGGATCAGCCGAGGTGGTGGGCCTCATGTGCCTGCGCTGTTTCCTCCACGACGAGCCCGGCCGCGAGGAGGCCTGGACCCGGCTCCGCCCCGGAGCCCAACGCCTGGGGGCAGCCTTCCAGAAGGTCAACTTCCTGCGGGACCTGTCCGCCGACTCCGAGGACCTGGGCCGCACCTACTTCCCCGGCGTCACTCCCCTGACCCTGGACGAGGCGACGAAGAACGCCCTGGTGGCGGAGATCGACGCGGACCTGCAGGCTGCCGACCTCGTCATCGCCGAGCTTCCCGACTCCAGCCGCACGGCGGTGCGCTGCGTCCACCTCCTCTTCGCCGACCTCAACCACCGCATCGCCACGACGCCCGCACAGGAGCTCGCCCACACACGGGTTCGGGTGCCCGATGCCCACAAGGCTGCGCTGGTGGCGCGCGTGCT
>JAKECL010000075.1 GCA_030460725.1 Propionibacterium sp. | reverse complement strand
CGCGACCATGGAGGCCGTGATCTGTGTCCAGTAAGTAGTCCTCCCATCCGTACTGCTCCAGATCGACGTGGATGTCGGGATTCTGTTCCTCGAAGTCCGCTGCGCACTGACGGTAGCCGGGCAGCTGGGAGGAGTCCCACATCCAGTAACGCAGAACCGTCTGGTCGGGGTCGGCTCCGGGAACCCCTGCGTTCCCCGAGCAGGCGGCGAGTCCTGCGACCGCCATGGCTGTTGCGGCACCCAGTGCGAGGACGCGCCTGTGCTGTGAGCGACGCGCATGCGAGGCCGGGATCCCGGTGGCGGTGCCGATGTTGCTCATCGTGCTCTCTTCCATGGTGACCTCACTTGATTCCCGTGAAACCGATGGAGTTCACGATCCGCTTGCCGAGGATGGTGAACAGGATGACGATGGGCAGCGCTGCCACCAGCGCAGCCGCCATGAGGGCTGACCAGTCCGGGGAGCCCTGCGGCTTCTGCGACCGGAAGATCCCCAGGGCTACCGTCAGCACGCGCACGTTCTCCGACTGTCCCACCAGCAGGGGCCACATGTAGTCGTTCCATGAAGTGATGAAGGTCAACACACCCAAGGTGATCAGGGGAGCGGAGGCCATCGGGACGATCACCCTGAAGAAGACCTTGAATGGTCCTGCCCCGTCGATCATCGCTGCCTCGTCGATCTCGCGAGGTATGCCCAGGAAGAACTGGCGAAGGAAGAAGATCGAGAAGGGCGTCATGAAGAACGTCGGGAGGACAATCCCGGCGAAGGTGTTGAGAAGGCCCAGTTGCTTGATGCGTACGAAGTTGGGGATCGCGGTGAAGATGGAGGGCACCATCAGCGCGGAGAGGAAGATCGCGAACACCAGGTCGCGCCCTCGCCAACGCAGGCGGGCAAAGGCGTAGGCCGCCATTGCGGAGAAGAGGGTCTGGCCCAGTGTCACCACTGTGGCCACGATGGTCGAGTTGCGCAGGTACAACCAGAAGTTGATGGAGGCACCGGCACCACCCTGGGCGATCGACTCCTCCGGGTTCGTCAGGCCGAAGACCCGCCGGTAGGCGTCCAGGGAGGGCTCTCGGGCCAGAGCGCGCCCGGGTTGGCGATGAGCTCCGCGTTGGTGGTGAAGGAGGATCGGAGCATCCAGTAGAAGGGGAAGACGGTGATCGCCAAGATGATGATCAGGCACGCCCAAGCCATGTAGTGTCCGACGCCGCGGTGGCGTCGTGTGGTGTGCGCGGGCAAGTCCCGGTCCTGGGTCGGACTGGTGGCGGTGCTGTGTGCGGTCATCTCCGGTCCCCTCACATTTCGTCCGACTCGCCTGCACGCATGAGTCTCAACTGGATCAGGGAGACACCGAGCAACAGGAGGAAGAGGACCATCGCAAGAGCGGAGGCGTAGCCGAAGTCGAGCTGGCCGAAGGCGAGGTCCCAGATGTAGTAGTAGATGACCCGGGTGGCATTGATCGGTCCACCCTTGGTCGTCACAGCAATGGTGTCGAAGATCTGGAAGGATCCGGTGACGGTGACGACGAGAACCATGGCGAGGACCGGTCGCAGGAGGGGCAGGGTGATGGAGAAGAACTTCCGGCCCTCACCCGCACCGTCCATGTCGGCGGCCTCGTAGACGGACCTGTTGATCGTCTGCAGGCCGGCGAAGACGAGCAGGGCGGTGTATCCCATGTGGCGCCACACATTGATGAATGCGACGGTGGGAATGGCCCACGCGGACTCCCCGAAGAAGGCGACCCGGTCAAGACCGAGGCCGTCCAGGCCCACGTTCACGACGCCGATCTGGTAGTCCATCATGAAGTACCAGACGAGGGCGATGATGACATTGGCCACGAAGTAGGGCAGCAGCGCCATACCGCGCAGCAGGACCGAGTTGGTGAGTCGCTGCATGAGCACGGCGAGCAGGACCGCGATGATGGTCTGGAAGCCGATGTTCAGGACGACGTAGTAGACCGTCATCTTCAGGGCGTTCCAGAACAGTGGATCGTGGACCAGTCGGGCGTAGTTGTCCAGGCCCGTCCACTTCGCGGGTGTGAGGACGGCGTACTCGGTGAAGGAGAAGTAGAGGCCACGAATGGCCGGGATCAGATAGAAGACGATGAGCCCGATCGAGGCCGGGAGCAGAAAGATCACAGCTGAGCGTGCGTCCTTGCTCAGCCTCCGTCGTGGGCGCGACCTCGTCGTCGCCCCCACGGGACCCGCTGTGGTCATGGTGGTTCCTCTCTGTGTACGGGTTTCATCGCGGCCCCGGACGACAGAGGGGGCCATCGCGAGGCCGTGACATTGGGGTCATCAGATCCTGTGGACACTGAGCAGGACGGCCTCCTCGGGAGGCAGGTCCGGGAAACGGATCCCCACTTCCTCCAGAACGCGTCCTGTCAGGACCAGGCCGTCGTTCCACCACGGGACCGAGCCGTGTCCCGTCGACGGGGCCGCGCAGGCGAGGCCCTGCGCCAGCAGGGGCGCCACCCGATACGAGACGTCAGGGAGCAGCCCCGGCAGGCGCAGCGGAGGGGAGGGACGCACCGGCGAGGTCCTCATCCGGGTGAGGGCGAAGACAGCGGCGTCCCCGGTTGTGGAGACCACACCGTGGACCCACCACCCACGGTCGGGATGGTCGCAGTGCACGACCTCTCCGGAGTGGAGGAGACCACGGAGCTGCTTGTGCAAGGACACCCAGGAACGCAACTGGGTGAGCTCCTCCGTGGTCGCGGTGGCGAGGTCCCACTCGATTCCCATGTGGGAGAACAGCGCAGTGGTGGCGCGCAGTGTGAGGCCGAGGGTTCGCCCGGTGGTGTGGGACGTGTGTGAGGCGACGTGGGAGCCGACCATCTCCGGCGGCAGCAGCAGGGACGTGCCGGCCTCGATCTGCTGTCGTTCGAGGGGATCGATGCAGTCCGAGCCCCACACCCGCACCGCGCGCTCGAGGATGCCGAGGTCGATGCGTCCCCCGCCTCCGGCGCAGGACTCGATCTCCAGGCCCGGATGCGCGGCGAGGACTGCATCCATGAGCGCGTAGGTGGCCAGCGTCTGGGCATGGTAGGCGGGCAGGCCCGTCAAGGGTGACACCGCCTCGTACAGGTCCCGGTTGAAGTCCCACTTGACGTAGTCGACCTCCACGGAGTCGAGTACGGAGAGCATCTGTGTGAGGACGTGGGAGAAGGCCTGCGGGTTCGTCAGGTCGATGACCTGCTGTGAACGTGCTGGGAGAGGGCGATGGGTCGCGGGGGAGAGGATCCAGTCCGGGTGCGCCCGCGCGGCCTCCGAGTCGGGATTGATCATCTCCGGCTCGAACCAGAGCCCGAACTGCATGCCCCGCTCGTGGACGGCGTCGGCGAGTGGGGTGAGCCCATCGGGCCAGACCTCCGCGGAGACCACCCAGTCGCCCAGACCCGAGGTGTCGTCGCGACGGGAGGAGAACCATCCGTCGTCGAGGACGAAGCGTTCGACCCCGACCTCGGCAGCTGTCTCGACGAGATCGAGCAGACGGGGGAGGGAGTGGTCGAAGTAGACCGCTTCCCATGCGTTCAGCGTGACGGGTCGCGGAGTGCGGGGGTGTCCCGCACGGGCGCGCAGGTATGCGTGGAAGCGCGAGGCAGCCTCGTCCAGGCCGCGCCCCCAGGTCGCACAGACCCAAGGTGTCGAGTAGGACTCACCGGTGGCGAGACTGATCTCGCCGGGCATGAGGAGCTCGCCGGCCAGAAGGCACTGGAATCCCGAGATGTCGCGCTCGGCGATGGTCCGGGTGTTGCCTGACCATCCCACGTGGACGTAGTGGGTGGAGCCGCTGCGCCATCCGGTGCCCGGCGCGCAGGTCCCGTGGATCGTGGAGGCGGCATGGCCTCGGGCGATCCGCGTCGTCCTCTCATGGGAACCGATGCTGAACTCGTGGAATGCGGTGTCGCGTTCGCGCAGGTGGTGTCCGGTCTGGTCGATGACCAGTGTCTCCTCGGCAGGAACCGGGAGGGCGAGCAGGAGTGACTCCACCCCGTAGTCCCCCTGCCCCGTGTTGGTCAGCGTCGCGCGCGTTCGCAGGAGTCCGGATGCAGTCAGTCCCAGCTCCAGCGCAAGGGTGACTCCCGTCCCTGCATCGGTTGCCACGACCTGGATCTCGGACGGCCAGCCCTCTGCCCGCTCCTCGACCCCGTGCGTCTGCTCAACGGCGGTGAAAGCGGGGAACTGCTGGAGTCCGTCCCTGGAGCCGACCAGACCAGGTGTGCCGACCCAGCCCTCAGATTGTTGAGGAACGAGAGAAAGTGTCGGCGGCACATCGGCTCCCCCTGAGACGACGGCGGGTACCTGTGCCGCCACGAGGTCTGCCTGTTCCTCGGGGCTGAGAGGCCCGAGGTCTGCGCCCCAGTACAGCAAAGAGGGCAGCGAATCCCTTGGAACAGCGAGCAGGGCCGCGGTTCCGCCGTTGCGGAGAAGGACGTGGGATGGGTGGGCCGACATGTGCTCCCTGTTCGGATCGTCGGTGCGAGTCGGACCTGACCATGTCGTGGAAACGTGCTCCGTTGCACACAGTTATTTCTTGTGTGCAAGATAGTAACCGGACGGAACCCGGATGACAATGCCGCGCCGACTCCGCCTCGCGTCCCTGGGCCGCGGATGCCTGAGGATGGAACGACTGCGAAGAAGGAGGAACACGGTGCCGCGACTGTTCGATGACTCCGCGATGGCTGTTGCCGCTCACATCCTCACTGCGGGCCCCATCTCCCGGGCGGACGCCGCCCGGGACCTCCACTTCTCGCCCGCAAGTCTGACACGTCTGGTCCGGCCGCTCATCGATGGCGGACTGGTCGGTGACCGGGCTGTGGGGGCCTCCCTGACGGGAATGGGCAGACCGACCCGGCTCCTTGAGTTCGCGGACCGGGATCACCGGTTCGTCGGCGTCAACATCACGAAGACCCGCGTCCATGCGGTGGTGGTGGACTGCCGGGCGACGGTGACCAACTCATTCGACATGCCTCTGGCGGACACGGGAACCCGGACGGTCAGCTCGGTCGTGCGCCAGGCGATCCTGCGGTGTGTCCGGGAGTGCTCGCCCACGGACCCAGCCCGCGCGGCGTCGGGTGTCAGGGGCATCGGGATCTCGCTGGGGGGAACCGTTCGGGAGGGAACCGCCATCCGCAGCCGGTTCCTCGGGTGGAGTGAGGTGCCCCTCGTCGCCTTGCTCGACCTCCCCAGCGAGCTGCCCACACCACTTCTGGTCAATGATGTCGAGGCGCTCACCGAACTGGAGAGGTGGTTCGGTCTGGGAGGCGAGAGCGGGAACTTCGTGCTCGCCACCGTGGGTGCAGGGATCGGACACGGGGTGGTGCACGGGCGCCGCTCGGTGACCTCGCCGGTGTCGGGATACGGCATGACCAGTCATCTCCCCCTCCTCGGGGTGAGCGGAATGTGTCAGTACGGACACCAGGGTTGTGCCGATGGGGCCCTCACGACGGCATCGGTGTTGGCCCGGGCGCGCATGGGGCGATCGAACATCGCCCTGGACGCTCGACCCTCGACCTTGGACGAGCTCGTGGAGATGGCGGATGGAGGGGACGTGGCGTGCCAGCGGACGATCGAAGGCTTCGGCGCTGCCCTCGCCGTGTACGTCCAGGTGGTCTGCAACTCCGCGATGGTGACCGACGTGGTCCTGGACGGAGAACTCGTGACGTTGCTCGACTCGGTGTGGGCCCGGACGTTCCGTCAGCAGATCGGGGACTTCCGCGGTCCCCACCTTCCTCCTCTGGACGTGCACCTCAGATCGGGTCGTTTCGAGCGGTGGGCCCAGGCGGCGGCGACCACTGCGATCATCCAGTGGCTGACCCACGGGGTCGAGGAGACGGTTGGTGCATCCCATGAGCATCCCCTTCCTGCACAGCCCTAGGATGAGGACCGGTCGAGACACAGGAGGACGGACATGGGTGTGAGGAAGCAGGCACTGGGGGTCGCGGGAGGCGCCGGACTCTTCACCGGGGGCGTTGCCATCGGGCGGTTGCTGCGCCTGGACAACCAGCGCGGGGACTACCGGCGCGCCTGGGAGGACCACGACCTGGCAACGCTGGCATGGCTGGAGCACCTGGCCGGTGCCGCTGACGCCTCTGAGGCCGGTCACGCAGCTGATGCTCCCTCCACCCCTGCGCCGTCCGGGAGCGCTGAGGCCACTGCCGCCTCTCCAAGGACCCGTCCCTACACGATCATCTCCCTGGGAGACTCCGCGACCCAGGGCATCGGCGCCTCGCGCGTGCAGGAGAGCTATGTCGCGCGGTTGGCCTCGGCGATCGGGGTGGCTCTGGACCGTGAGGTCGCCCTGCTCAACCTCTCGCTCTCGGGAGCCACGACGGAGTCCGTGGTGCTCACCCAGCTCCCACAGCTGCGCGGGCTGGACCTGGAGGCGCGCGGTATCGTTCCCGACCTGTTCACCCTGAACATCGGCGGAAACGACGTCATGCTCGCGGACCTGTCCGAGGAGGCCTTTGCGGCCCACGTCGAGACCATCACCTCCGCACTGCCGGCCGGTTCCCTGGTGGGCAACATCTCCTCCTTCGGCATTCTGCGCACCGAGACCCGCGCCGCGGAGATGTCACGCATCCTCGGTGAGGTCGCCGCCTCCCACGGCCACCATGTCGTGGACCTGCGTGCCCTCAGCCAGGAGTTCTCCGTGGCGAAGTACACCTTCGGCTATCACGCGGCCGACCTCTTCCACCCCAACTCCGCTGCCTATGCCGACTGGGCCCAACGATTCGCCGACCAGTGGACCTCGGCCAACGACCTGCCACCGGTGCTGGTCGCGGAGGCACCCGAGTGGCAGATGCGTTCGGGCCGGGTGGCACAATCGGCCTCATGACCCCTGAGAACGGACCCTGGCTGGTCGTCGGCCTGGGCAATCCCGGACCGGAGTACGCCCACACCCGGCACAATGTCGGCCACTCCACGATCGACGTCCTGGCGGCCCGGGCCAACACACAGCTGAAGGCTCACCGCAGCGGCACCCATGTCGCCGAGGTCAGGATGGGCACCCTGCCCGGAGGAGCGCCGGGACCGCGGGTGGTCCTGGCCACCTCTGATTCCTACATGAACACCTCCGGAGGGCCCGTGGGACGTCTGGCTCGCTTCCTGGACATCGGTGCCGACCGCCTGTTGGTCCTCCACGACGACCTGGACCTGCCCGCCCAGGAGCTGCGCCTCAAGCGCGGAGGGGGCGAGGCCGGCCACAACGGTCTGAAGTCCATCTCCCAGGTCCTGGGGACACGCGACTACGCGCGACTGCGCATCGGGATCGGTCGACCTCCGGGGCACCAGGACCCCGCCGCCTACGTCCTGGCCCCCCTCACCCAGCGTGAGCGCCCCGAGTGGGACGTCACCTTCGAACTCGCTGCGGACGTGGTCGAGGACGTCGTCCTGCGCGGCTTCACGGAGGCCCAGCAGACGTTGCACTCCCACCACCAGCAGTGAGGGTGCGGAGCACGCACCACTCCTGTGGGGCCCGGCCCCGGTCCACCTCACGGCCTGCGCC
>JAKECL010000544.1 GCA_030460725.1 Propionibacterium sp. | reverse complement strand
CCAGCGGATTCGAGGTCTCCTGAGGATGTGGGAGTCCAAGAGCGACCTCCCAAGGGCTCGAGGTCCATCTCATCACCAGGTTTCGGGAGGGGTCGTCGAAGACGCCGCCCAACCTATCCTTGAGCCTTCCCAAGTCGAAAGTCCCAATTGCATACATGCGTATCGCGGAGGATTCCTTTCGAGGAAGCAGCTTCTCACTCGACATTCTCAAGTTTTTTTGGCTCTTCTGACTGATCCGTGGGTGGTTGAGCGCGTCTGGGCGGGCGCACGCCGTTCTCTGGTCTAGGTTTCTGGCTTGTCTGGAGTCAGCAACGAAACCGGGAGAACGGCGTGCAGGAAACCACCCTATGGCGACTGGTGCTGGGAGTCGAGAAGACCACGATCGTTGAGGAGGTCGAGTACGACCCGGTCGAGGAGATCGTGATCGCTTACGTGCGCCCATCGGGCAAGCTGAAACCACGGTGTGGGCGGTGCGCTGCGAGGGCGCCACGCTATGACGGCGGGGAAGGTCGCCGCCGGTGGCGGGGACTGGATCTGGGAACGATCCCGGTGTGGCTGGAGGCCGATGCCCCCAGGGTGTCCTGCCGAAAGCACGGGGTGGTCGTCGCACTGGTGCCGTGGGCGCGCCACGATGCCGGGCATACCAGGTTCTTCGACCAGCAGGTCGCCTGGTTGGCGACGGTGACCTCGAAGACCGCGGTGTGTGAGTTGATGCGGATCGCGTGGCGCACGGTCGGGGCGATCATCACCCGCGTGTGGGACGAGACCGCCGCCGGGGTGGACCTGTTCGCCGGGCTCACCCGGATCGGGATCGACGAGGTCAGTTACAAGAGGGGCCACAAGTACCTCACCGTGATCGTCGACCACGACACCGGCCGACTCGTGTGGGCAGCGCCTGGGCGGGACAAGGACACGCTGCGGGCCTTCTTTGACGCCCTGGAGGCCTCCGGGGTGGGCAGGTGCGCCCAGATCACCCATGTCAGTGCCGACGGGGCGGAGTGGATCGGGGATGTCGTCGCCGAGAAGTGCCCCCAGGCGGTGCGCTGCGCTGACCCGTTCCACGTCGTCAAGTGGGCCACCGACGCGCTCGACGAGGTCCGCCGTCAGGCGTGGAACGACGCCCGCACAGCCGCCCGGGCAGAGCCGAAACGCAGACCCGGCAGGCCCGCCAAGGACGCCTGCGCGCGTCCCGCGACAGACACCGCCCGCAACTTGAAGAACTCCCGCTACGCGCTGTGGAAGAACCCCGAGGACCTCACCGAGCGTCAGACCGAGAAGCTCGCATGGATCGCGAGAACCGACCCGAGACTCCACCGCGCCTACCTCCTCAAAGAAGGCCTGCGAGTCGTGTTCCAGTTGCCCTATGAGCAGGCCAAAGTCGCGCTGGATCGGTGGATCTCCTGGGCCAGGCGCTGTCGCATCCCAGCCTTCGTGAAACTCCAGCGCTCGATCGTCAAACACCGCGAAAGGATCCTCGCCGCCATCTGGCACGGCCTGTCCAACGGGCTCATCGAATCGGTCAACACCAAGATCCGACTCATCACCCGCGTCGCCTTCGGATTCCGCTCCCCTCAAGCGCTCATCGCCCTGGCCATGCTCACCCTCGGCGGACACCGCCCCACCCTCCCCGGTCGAACATGACCCA
>JAKECL010000543.1 GCA_030460725.1 Propionibacterium sp. | reverse complement strand
TCCTAGTTCTCACGACCCACACCCCACCCAACCCTCCGCACGGGAGGCCTGCTGCGGAGGACCCGGACCCCGGCAGGCTCAGTCGTGCCGACGCGGTCTCAGGCCCGACGCAGTGGGGAGACCCGGATGCCGGGGCCATCTCCGTGGGAGGAGACCGTGACCAGTGCGAGTCTGCCTGCCCCCTCCACCCGGACACACTCGGTGGCGCGCACCAACACCGCTTCCCCGGGCACCAGGGCGGAGCGACCGGTGGGGTCGGAGAGCACAGGGGCGCCCTCCAGCGCGATCAGCATGGTGACGCGCCCGTCACCCCCGACCTCCACACGGGCGGGCTCGCGCACCTCCAGGATTCCCAGATGGAAGTCGGGGACGCCCGTCTGCAGTTCCTGCAGGGACACGGCGGGGGCGGGCCAGGAGCAGTCGAGCGAACGCACGGGAGCACGCCCGGGGCAGAAGTCCGCACTGGCGCAGAACTCGGCGATGTCGACTCGTTTGGAGGTCAGGCCTGCGCGCAGGACGTTGTCCGAGCTCGACATGACCTCCAACCCGAAGCCATCGAGGTAGGCGTGCACGGTACCCGCTCCCGTGGAGAGCGCGTGGCCCGGCTCGACGGTCACCTGATTGAGGAAGACGGACAGCAGTGCACCCCGGTCGCCCGGGAACTGTCTGAGGAGTTCACGGGCCAGATCCAGGGCGGGCGTGCCGGGAGCGGCGCACAGTGCCGCAAGTGCCGCCCCGGCATCGGCACTGGACAGGTGCTGCACCCGGGTGAAGGCGAGCTCGATGGCCTGCGACTCACAGGTCGCGTCAAGGTCGGCACACACCTGCTCCATTCCTGCCACCAGTGCCAGGTCGGCACGGATGTCCTCCGCGTGGCGGAACCCGGCCAGAGCCCGCAGGGGGGACAGGGCGACGATCGCCTCGGGCTTGTGGTTGGCGTCGGAGTAGTTGCTGTGGTCGACGTCCAGACCCTGTTCACGTTCCCTGCGGAAGCCCTCCCGGGCCTGCTCCAGACTCGGGTGGACCTGGATGGACAGGGCTCGTCGCGTCGCCAGCAGCTTCACCAGGAAGGGCAGGCCGGGTCCGAACCGCTGGACGGTGTCGCCACCCAGCCACCCCTCCGGATCCGCTGCGATCACGGAGTCGAGGGGGCGCGCAGGAGCGGTGCGTGCACCCGAGGCCGCCATTGCCGGGTGGGAGGGATGCGCTCCGTACCAGACCTCGGCCCAGGGGTTGCCGTCGGCGGGGACGCCGAGGAAGTCCGGGATGGTGGTCGGCGAACCCCAGTCGTAGTTCTGGACCGCTCCGGAAAGGGTGAGCATGGGTGATCCTCGTTCGGTGTCGTGGCGGGGAGGCAAGGCTCCCGTGGCCGAGCAGATGTGATCGGTCCCCACCGGCACGGACGAGCACGCAGGTGCCCGCGAGAGGACGTCGACGCCCCCGGGTGCACGGACGGGCCATCGGGACCCGCCGGTCGGAACCACTTTACCGAAACGCTTCAGTTGACTGTAGCAAAGGCCTCCAGCGCTGTACAGACACCGGCGCCGCATCGGGGGCCGGAGCTGCACCGGCCCGCCCCGGCGGCACCTCATGCCCACCCACCTGCGTACGCGCCACCGCCACCAACACCGACACCGCCACCCCCGGAC
>JAKECL010000542.1 GCA_030460725.1 Propionibacterium sp. | reverse complement strand
CGGACTTCGCCGGGAGGAGGGGTTCCCCGTCCTCCCGGCTCCGCCCCGCTCAGGCCACCGTGCGGATCAGGTGGTCGAAGGCACCCAGGGCTGCCTGGGCACCCTCCCCGGCGGCCACCACGATCTGCTTGTAGCGCGAGGTCGTGCAGTCACCGGCCGCGTAGACGCCCTCCACGGAGGTGCGCAGGGACTCGTCCACCACGATCTCCCCGCGCGGGGTGAGATCCACCGACCCCTTGAGCCACCCGGTGTTGGGCAGCAGGCCGATCTGGACGAAGACGCCGTCCAGGGGGAGCGTGGACTCAGCACCCGACTCCCGGTCCGCCACGCGCAGCCCGGTCACGCCGCGTCCGTCACCGAGGACCTCCTGGGTCGCGGCGTTGACGTGGACGTCGACGTTGCCCAGGGTGCCCAGCGTGTGCAGCAGGACCTCGTCCGCACGCAGCTTGGTGTCGAACTCGACGACGTCGACGTGTGCCGCGACGCCCGCCAGGTCGATGGCCGCCTCGATGCCGGAGTTGCCCCCGCCGATCACGGCGACGCGCTTGCCCTTGAACAGGGGCCCATCGCAGTGGGGGCAGTAGGTGACGCCCTTGTTGCGGTACTCCTCCTCGCCCGGGACACCCAGCTGGCGCCAATGGGCACCAGTGGCCAGGACCACCGTGCGGGCGGCGAGCTCGGTGCCGTCCTCCAGGCGCACCACGGCCGCGAGGGGCGAGTCGTCCGCTGCGGGCTCCAGGGCGACCGCCCGGTGGTCGGGCAGCACGTCGACCTCGTACTCGCGCACGTGCGTCTCCAGCTGCTGGCCGTAGGCGGGGCCCTCCACACGGGTCAGGGAGGGGAGGTTCTCGATCGCAGCGGTGTCCAGGACCTGACCGCCCATGCGCTCCGCGACCAGCGCGGTGCTCAGGCCCTTGCGGGCCGTGTAGATGGCCGCGGTGGCCCCGGCGGGACCGCCACCGATGACCAGGACGTCGTGCTCGGCCGGGATGGTGGGCGTGTCCGAACGGTCCTCGGGCGCCAGTGGGGCGACCTTGTCGAGGATCTTCTCCAGGCTCATGCGGCCCTGCCCGAAGGGCTCCCCGTTGAGGAAGACCGTGGGCACGGAGCGGATGCCCCGCTCCTCGGCCTCCGCCTCGAAGGCGGAGCCCTCGATGGCGGTGTGCGTGACCTGTGGGTTCAGCACGGCCATGAGGTCCAGTGCCTGGACCACGGTCGGGCAGTTCTGGCAGCTCAGCGAGAAGAACGTCTCGAAGTGCAGGGGGCCGGTGAGCTCCCGGGCGCGCTGCTGCAGGGCGGGGTCCTCCGTGGAGGGGTGGCCCCCGACCTGCAGGAGTGCCAGCACCAGGGACGTGAACTCATGGCCCAGGGGCACACCCGCGAAGCGCAGGCCCGTGTCCTGGCCGGGGTTGGTGATGAGGAAGGACGGGCGGCGCACGACGTGGGCGTCCTCCTCCACCAGCGACACCTGGTCACTGAGGGCGGCGATCTCGCCCAGCAGCTCGCTCATCCGCTGACCCGTGGTCGAGGAGTCCGTGGCCGCACGCAACTCGACCGGGCGTGTGACGTACCCCAGGTACGTGCGCAACTGGGTCGTCAGTGTGGGGTCGAGCATCAGATCTTGCCCACGAGGTCCAGCGAGGGGGTGAGG
>JAKECL010000074.1 GCA_030460725.1 Propionibacterium sp. | reverse complement strand
TCGGGTGATTCCCTGGTGGGCAGCTTCGGTGCGATCACGAATGAGCCCACGCCGGTGAAGCCGACGCCGACTCCGACGCCGACACCTGTGAAGCCGACGCCGACTCCCACGCCGGCAGGCCCGGGTGGGGACGACCTGGCGAAGACAGGATCCGATGCCCTCCTCTACGGTGGCGGAGCTCTTGCGCTGCTCCTTGCGGGTGGCGCGGTGATGTCGATCCGGCGCGCAGTGCGGAAGTGATGCAACGCCGGCACTGAGCCTGAGATGAAGTGAGCAGGACGGTGGCCCCGGGACGTTCCCGGTGCCACCGTCCTGCTTTTCCGTGGTGGGGAACACCCGGATCCCCGGTGGGAGGCCTGCTGGCCCCAGGATGGCTCCGTGCGTGATCCTGGTACCAGGGGAGATGACACGGCGTCGCGAGTGTGTGAATGCCTTCCTGCCTACCATGTCGTGGACAAGACGCCCCGCGCCGGGAACGGCGCACCCGACCGGGGATTGGACCGTTCTCATGGACATTCTCGTCCTGCACTCCAGCCGATTCGGCCACACCACGTCCATTGCTGGGCGCGTCGCCGAACACCTCCAGCAGGCAGGGCACCACTGTGACCTCGGTCCGCTGGAGAGGAACACGATGGTCGATCCCCAGCAGCACGGGGCCGTGGTCGTGGGTGCATCGGTGCGCTACGGGCACTTCACGCGAGCCGTGTGGCACTTCGCCAGGCGCAATGCCGAACGGCTCTCTGGCATGCCCAGTGCCTTCTTCGGCGTGAACCTGGTTGCGACGAAGCCCGGGAAGGACCAGGTTGACACGAACGCCTACACCCGCAAGTTCCTGGAACGCACCCCCTGGGAACCGACCCTGCGCGAGGTCTTCGCAGGGGAGTTGGACTACCCCGCATACAATCCGGTCGACCGGTTCCTCATCCAGCAGATCATGAGCCGTACCGGCAAGCCCACCGACTCCAGTGTTCACGAGGTGTACACGGACTGGGAGCGGGTCGACCGTTTCTCCCGTGACTTCGCCAAGGTGGTGGCCCGCGGATACGCCTGCGGAGATGTGGGCACTGACTGACGGCGTACGGGCTCCGCTTGCGTGAAGCGCCATGGGGCGGGTGTGCTTCGCAGGGCACTCGACGGCAGTGTCCAGTCCTGGTCAACTCCCGGGCCAGTCCCCTCGCGCGCCCGACGGCTCCGGTGGATACGATCGGTGGTGCCCTCGTCACAGAGTGCGACAGCTGTGACGGTGTGCGGCATCGGCGCGAGGCGCTGGTGTCGGGGTCGTTCGAGATCTCTGTCGCGGCACATCCCCGTCGACACCTGCACAACCCGCACCCACTCAAGGAGCCCTCACCGTGAGAACCTTCACCCTCCCGGGAACAGACATCGTCGTTCCCAACGTCGTGCTCGGCATGATGCGTATCGAGGACAAGTCCGAGGAGGATGTGCGCACGCTGGTGCGCACGGCCCGTGACGCGGGTATCACCTTCGTGGATCATGCCGACATCTACCGCACGAAGCTCCACGGCTGCGAGCGACGGTTCGCCGAGGCCCTCCGGCTCACGCCGGCCGAGCGTGAACAGTTCGTCATCCAGTCAAAGGCCGGGATCGTCACGGACGGCCCCTACTTCGACTTCTCCCACGACCACATCATTGAGTCGGTGAACGGCTCACTGGAGGCACTGAACACCGACTACCTGGACATCCTCCTGCTTCACCGTCCAGATGCACTGGTGGAGCCCGAGGAGGTGGCCCAGGCCTTCGATGAGCTGTCCGCGGCTGGCAAGGTTCGTGCCTTCGGCGTCTCGAACCACACACCCGGACAGATCGAACTCCTGCGACGTCACGTGCGCCAACCGATCGTCGCCAACCAGCTGCAACTCTCCATCACCCACAGCCCGGCAGTCGCGCAGGGGATCGCTGCGAACATGGCGGACCTCGACCAGTCGGTCTCCCGCGACGTCGGCATCCTGGACTACTGCCGCCTCCACGACATCACCATCCAGGCCTGGTCGCCCTTCCAGGCGGGGTTCTTCGATGGTCCGTTCCTGGGGTCGGAGCGCTTCCCCGAACTCAATGCCGTGATCGACCGTCTGGCCGCGAAGTACGGCGTCCCCGCGGAAGCCATTGCAGTCGCCTGGATCACGCGCCACCCTGCCCGGATGCAGGTGGTCCTGGGAACCACCACCCCCGACCGTGTCAGCGCCGCGGCACAGGGATCCGATGTGCCCCTGACCCGGGCGGAGTGGTACGAGCTCTTCCGCACCGCGGGACACACCGTTCCATGACCCCTCGGCCTGCTGGCTCAGTCATCCGACAGGCATCCTCGTTCCCGGACACGGTGTCCACGGCCGGTCGGGACTGCCCTGTCGTGGTGAGGGTCGGCTCTGGACCCCTGCTCGGTCACCTGCGATAATCTGCTCCAGATGAGGTGAGCCTCACCTTGGATCGGAGTGGTCGTGGGGCGCGGATACCAGGGCGCGGTGCTCAACCTGTTGCGGGCGCCGGAGTTCGACCTCGACATCACCGAGGTCAGCGAGGTCGGGCAGTACACGCGGCTGCGGGTGCGCAACGAGGAGCTTCTGGGACACGGTCGCGTGCGCGATCTTCCGCCCACCACTTGGGTGCGCCTGTGGGTGCCGGAGGCGGGACGGGAGCACCAACGCGCATACTCCCTGGCGGAGGTGGACCGGGACAGGGGCGAGGCCACCATCTACGTTCTCCATCACACCCCCGACGGCCCCGCCTCCCGCTGGGCACTGTCAGTGGCCCCCGGTGGATTCGTGTCGGCGCAGCTCTACGGAGGGACGAAGTACCGTGCTCCCGATCCGGGATCTTCGATGCTGCTGGTCGGAGACCCCACCTCAGCGCCCGCCATCGGGGAGGCCCTGGCCGCCGCACCGGCTTCGTGCAGGATCCATGTCGTGCTTCGCGCGCAGGAGGAGATGTGGCTCCCGATGGACTCCGCTGCAACACCGGTGACCTGTGTTCCCCCCGGGGCGGACATCGGGGAACTCGTGGAGGCCGTGACCGGCGCGTGCCCACAGGGCACGCCTGACTGGGCGTGGGTGGCGTTGGAAGGAGCGGACACGCGCGCCGTGCGCCGTCACCTCCAGCACGCCGGCCTACCCCGCAACGCACTCCAGCACCAGGCGTACTGGGTGCGGGGCAGGGCCATGGGGATCAGTGAGGACTCCGCAGGCTGACGGACAGGGAGGCATCCGTGATCCGCGCAGGAAACCAGACGCCGATGGCCGTGGACCCGACCTTGAGCCGGATAGGCTGACCCCGTCACCCGGACGCATCTCCGTGAGAGGAATCCGACATGCCCCGCTTCCTGCTTCGCGTCCTTGTCACCCTGGCCAGCGCAGCCATCGGACTGGGGGTGGCAGCACTGCTCGTGGACGGCTTCCAGGTCAAGATCGGAGCCTTCATCTTTGCTGTCATCACCCTGACCGTCGTCCAGGCGCTCCTGGCTCCCCTGATCACCCGTGTCGTTGGTACACACGCACCTGCACTGGAAGGCGGTGTGGGCATCCTCTCCACGCTCGCCGCGCTCCTGGTGGTGTCACTGGTCCCCGGAGGGGTGACCGCCAACCGCATTTCCACGTGGTTGTTCGCGGCGATCATCGTCTGGTTCTTCACCGGCGCCAGCGCCGCTCTGTTTGCCCATCTGCAGCGTCGCAGGGAGGTTGGCAAGGACTGAGCGGGCACGCTGGGCCCACGGTAATGCCGGGGAGGGAATGGCCCTCCCCGGCATGACCGCGGGTGCGTCCCTGTCGGAGCATCGTGCCGGGGTCGGCAGGGTGCCCGCAGGGAGGGGAGCTCAGTCCCCGAACCACTGTCTCACGTGCTCGCGGATCTCGCGGTCGAAGGCGTCGTCACTGTGACGATGCTGGATCCACTCCTGGAAGCTGCCTCCCACCAGCTCATCCAACGCGCGCCTGCATGCAGCGGGCTCGGCGACCGCGCGTTCCAGCAGCGCCACGGCGTCCTCACGCGTCTCGTAGAGGAAGGGGTAGCCGTCGGGAACCAGCGCCCGCGCCCACGGCCGGTCCGGCAGGATCCCGATGGCGCCTGCCCCCATCGCCTCCACATAGGACAGACCGTAGGACTCCTCGGTGGCTGTGGCCACGAACGCGGTGGTGTGGGCGAGAGCCTGCCAGTAGGACGTGCGTGACGCCGTCAGCGGCCCCACCCACACCCAGTTGCGTCGTGAGATCTCCATCGCCGGTTCGGACACCAGATGGGACTCGTGCAGGCGCATCTCGACCATGATGGGGAGGCGTCGATGGACCTCGTCGACGATGGCCATGAACTCCTGGGGACGCTTGCGCTCGGAGAGATAGATGGCTGGGTAGAGGACCACCGGCACCTTCGGTTCCACACGCTCCCGGACGTGCTCCAGGCGGAAGCCCAGGTTCACCCAGGACAGTTTCGCCTTCTCCGCCAGGCGCGCCACCGTCCACTTCGCAACCGTTTCGCGCACCTCGGTGGCGGTGCGCTCAGAGTTGGCGAAGGTGGGGAAGAGCGCACAGGACAGGGCGAAGCTGGAGACCTGGACCTCCTCCACCAGCGACGAGGTCGGCCACCACACGAAGTTCATGATCCTCGGGTGGGCACCCCCACTGGAGTGGAACAGCGTGTTCCACACCCCCAGGGAGTCGACCACGTCCATGTTGACCAGCACCGTCTCCTGGGGATCGATGAACTCCAGGGGCACCAGGTCGAAGCCCTCACAGCGTCGGGCTCCGGGCCCGACCAGCATCGAGTCGGGGAAGAGACGCAACAGGCGACGGACCAGGGTGGCGCCTGCGTCGTGACCGGTCACGCGGCCGCCCTCGTCGACGATCGTGGCGTCCCGCTTGATGGCGATCCTCATGATGTGACTCCCATCGGTTCATCGGTGCTGGTGTCGGCGTCCTCGGTGATCCCCGTCTGGATGCGCATCCCGTAGAACGAGCGGTGGATGAAGAAGGCTGCGACCAGGAAGAAGGCAACAGCCAGGACGTGGACCAGGGTGGACATCCCCTGGTCGGTGAGGCTGACGGCCAACTCGACGGCGAGCAGTCCGAACAATGTCGTGAACTTGATGATCGGGTTGAGGGCAACCGACGAGGTGTCCTTGTAGGGGTCGCCCACAGTGTCCCCGACGATGGTTGCGTCGTGGAGGGCGGTTCCCTTCGCGTGGAGGTCGACCTCGACCACCTTCTTCGCATTGTCCCAAGCGCCGCCCGCATTCGCCATGTAGATGGCCTGGTACAGGCCGAAGATCGCGATGGAGACGAGGTAGCCGATGAAGAAGTAGGGCTCGACGAAGGCGAAGGAGAGGGTTGCGAAGAACACGGCCAGGAAGATCGTGAGCATGCCCTGCTGGGCGTACTGGGTGCAGATCTCCACAACCTTGCGTGAGTCGGAGTTGCTTGCCCTTTCCTGACCGGCGTCGAGTCGAATGGTCTCCCTGATGAACTCCACGGCTCGGTAGGCGCCCGTGGTGACCGCCTGGATGGAGGCCCCGGAGAACCAGTAGATGATGGCGCCACCGGTGATGAGGCCCAGCAGGAATGGGGCGTGCATGATCGACAGGTTCTCGATGTCCGCGCTCAGGCCTCCGGTGAGCCCGATGATGATCGAGAAGATCATGGTGGTCGCACCCACGACTGCGGTGCCGATGAGAACCGGCTTGGCGGTGGCCTTGAAGGTGTTGCCCGCCCCGTCATTCTCCTCCAGCATGAGTTTTGCGGTCTCCCATTGGGGGACCTGGCCCAGCTCGGAGGTGAGTTCGGCGTCGATGCCCTCCACGTGCTCGATGCGGGAGAGCTCATAGACGGACTGGGCGTTGTCGGTGACGGGGCCGTAGGAGTCCACGGCAATGGTCACCGGTCCCATCCCCAGGAAACCGAAGGCCACCAGCCCGAAGGCGAAGACCGCAGGTGCCAGCATGAGGTCTTCCAGGCCTGTCAGGGAGATCAGGTAGGCGATGCCCATGAGGCCGACGATGGTGATGCCGAGCCAGAATGCGGAGAAGTTCCCCGCCACGATGCCCGAGAGGATGTTGAGGGAGGCCCCGCCCTGGCGGGAGCTCTTCACCGTCTCGCGCACGTGGCGGGACTTGGTGGAGGTGAAGACCTTGACGAGTTCAGGGATCAGGGCCCCCGCCAGCGTCCCGCAGGTGATGATCGTGGCGAGCTTCAACCACAGGGCCCCCTCGACGTCACCGAGGACGAACCAGGTGGCCCCGAAGGTGATGAGGATGCACAGGGCGGAGGTCAGCCACACCAGGGAACTCAGCGGTGCCTCGAAGTTCATCCGCTCCGCCCTGCCCCAGCGCGCCTGCGCCCAGCGGGCGTTGAGTGCATAGGCCAGGGCAGAAGCGATGATCATGGCGGCGCGCACGACGAAGATCCACACCAGCAGTGTGGCCTGCAGGGAGGGATCGTGGACGGCCAGGAGGATGAAGGTGATCAGGGCGACGCCCGTCACCCCGTAGGTCTCGAAGCCGTCGGCGCTGGGACCCACGGAGTCCCCCGCATTGTCACCGGTGCAGTCGGCAATGACGCCAGGGTTGCGGGGGTCGTCCTCGTCGATCTTGAAGACGATCTTCATGAGGTCGGAGCCGATGTCGGCAATCTTGGTGAAGATCCCGCCCGCGATGCGCAGTGCGGAGGCGCCGAGCGACTCCCCGATGGCGAATCCGATGAAGCAGGCGCCGGCGATGTCGGAGGGGAGGAAGAGCAGGATGACCAGCATCATCAGCAGTTCCAGGGAGATGAGCACCATGCCGATGGACATGCCCGACTTCATGGGGATGCGGTGGATGTCGAGGGGACGCCCCCGCAGTGAGGCATGGGCGGTACGGGAGTTGGCGAAGGTGTTGACGCGGATCCCGAACCAGGCGACGACGTAGGAGCCGCCCATGCCCAACAGGGAGAAGCCGATGACCGTGAGGGTGCGCCCCCAGGTGAAGCCGACCAGGAACTTGTAGTAGATGAGGATGACCGCGGTGATGAACACCCACAGCACCATGAGGAACCGTCCCTGCTTGAGCAGGTAGGCCTTGCACGTGGAGTAGATGAGTTCGGAGACCTGGAGCATGGATCGGTGCACCGGCAGGCGTTTGAGCTGCAGATAGGTCACCAGACCGAAGACCAGGCCCGCAACGCACACGAGGAGACCGATGAACAGCAGGGTTCGTCCGGAAATCCCCGAGGCCACCGTCACCGGGGAGAGGTCGGGGAGGGCCAGCGAGGCCTCGCCCCCGTGCACGGTGCCGGAGGAGTCGGGAGAACCCGAGCCACCGGAGGAGCATCCGGCCAGGAGGGCGGCGCTGCCCCCGAGCAGGAGTGGGAGGGCGCGGCGCACCACTGAATGGGGGGTGCGGCCCCGTCCGCCTCCGTGCGTCGGCCGGTGGCTGGCTGTGGGGGAAGGCCGTGCGGGGGAGTCGTCGGTCGCCCTGGACGTTCCGTCAGTGGGAGAAAGGTAGGAAGAAAGGTGGGGAGAAGGGTGGGAAGGTGCCTGGCGGTGGCCAGGATGTGAGTGGGCCATCGGTCCTCGGAGCGTCGAGCGTCATTGCTGTCCACAA
>JAKECL010000073.1 GCA_030460725.1 Propionibacterium sp. | reverse complement strand
AAGACGCGCGCCACCGGAACACCCGCGCGCACGGCCTCGGCCACGGGGTTGCGTCCGGCGATCAGCTCCCGACCGGCCGGGACCTTGATCGCGGACTTGGCGCGGGCCCGGGCAATGGCCGCGTCGCGGTCTTCCTGGGCCTCGCGGGCGAGCTTGCGCTTGTGGGCGACGTGGTAGGTGCGGTCCTCGGCCTTGGGGGTGGGTCCGCGTCCTTCGAGCTTGCGACGGGAGTGACCGCCGGTGCCGACCTTCGGGCCCTTCTTCGACCCGGCCTTGCGCACCGCTCCGCGACGCCCCTCATTGCCTGCCATTGCACTCCCCCGTCCCGCACCCGCGAGCGCGGGAGCATGGACAGCGTAGCCGGTCGGGAAACGGCCGGCCTCGCGCACGGGAGGAGTCGGCAGATGCGGTGGTGGCCCCCCCCCCCCGGGGCCGGGGGGCCCCCCAAGCACAAACCACCAAACGGAGAGGGGGGCCCGCCACAACTGGGGGGGGGGGGGCTGGGGGGGGGGGCCCCCGGCGCGGGGGCGCGGGGGGCACCACCTGCTCACTCACACATCTGTGAGCGGGGTCCCGGCATCAGTTGCGGGCGTTGCGCCTGCGACTGACACCCCATGTGGCCGCCCCTCCCAGGGCGAGCAGACCTCCCAGGACAAGGAGACCCTGGACGTCCCCACCCGTGCGTGAGAGGGAACCGGGGCCGCCGGTCACCGAGGCCGGACGACCTGATCCGTCACCGGCACCGTCACTGTCCTCACCGGGGGCTGCCTGATCGGGCCCGACCAGCACGTAGACCGCATCGGAGGAGCCCCAGAAGGACACTCCGCCCTCCACCTTCTCGAAGGCGACAGGCAGCCAGTGGCCCTCCACCTGGTGCAGGACCTGGACGACGTCGGTGGCCTGGACCGTGAGGCGTCCCTCGATCGTGGCTCCTGTGTTGGACACCGCGACGGTCGTGCGGTTTCCGCTGGTCGAGCACTTCGCGTCCAGCGCGTCCCCGCGCACGAAGCGCGCCTCCATCGACACACACCCGGAGGTCAGGACCGACAGCGGGCGCTCCACCACGACCTCCACCGTGCGAGTGGTGGTGGCTCCCTGGGAATCCGTGGCGGTGAGCACCACATCATTGGAACCGAGGACCAGACGGGAGAGATCAGCGCTCAGCGTCGCTCCCTCCTGGTCGTCCGTGACCTTCCAGTTGCCCAGGATCGAGTCCTTCCAGCCGTCGTCATCCGGATTGACGGTGATGGAGTCCGGGCCCTCGATGACCGGGGCGCCATTGACGCTGAAGGTCACCGACACAGAGCTCAGGTTGCCCGCGTAGTCCGTGACCAGTGCGTTGACCGTGTGCACCCCGGAGCTCAAGGCACCAGCAGCGACCACCGCAGTGGCGGAGCCGTCGTCGCTGTGCGTGACATCCACCGCAGCTCCGTCGACGTCGACCTCCACCGTGTCCAGGTGTGCGTCGGAGGCAGTGATCGTGACTGGGGTGTCGGTGCCGGCCGTGACGACCTGCCCGTTCCCCACGCCTGTCAGCGAGAGGACCGGCTTGTCGGTGTCCACGACGACAGGGATCAGCGTGTCGAGACCGTTGCCGACCTCGTCCACGGCACGCAGCCTCAGCGTGTCCTTGTCCGCAACCCCTCCGGTCCACGACCACTTCTGCTGATTGGCGGCACCCATGTCGGCCAGGGAGGAGAAGGCCTTCACCACGTCGGCGTTCACGGAGAGCGTGTAGCCCGTGGTGTCGTCCTGGATCGTCCCCTCCAAGGTGATGGGCGAGGAGTTCGTGAACAGGGTCGGTGTCCCGCCCTCACCCGGGTGCAATGTGGGACGCTCCAGGGTGAGTTCCGGCGCGGTCTCGTCGTAGTAGATCTTCAGACCGGTCGCCAGGACGGGAGTGCCGTCGGTGTCCACCAGCGTGAAGTTCGTGTCGTTGAGGCCTGTGGCCAGAGGGACCTCGTGGGAGAACGAGCCGTCCTCGGCCACGGTGACATCCCGCCCACCGATGGAGAAGGTGGAGGGCTTCCGGTTCAGTCGGCCCGACACCGTCAGGACGGGGGTGCCGTCCTGCGCCTTCGAGATCCCCGCAGAGGAGGCGTTGAAGGCGACCAGAGGACTGCGTGAGGGATCCACGCTCATGGAGTCGATCAGGGGCGCTGCGGACACGGCACTCGCATCCAGGACCAGGACCTTCTGTGTGGTGTTCACACCGTCACTGGCCACGACGGAGAGCACGCGGCTGGTGAGATCCTTCAGGTCCACCGAGAAGGCCCCCTGGGAGACCTCCACCGCCTTGCCGTTGACCAGGACCGTCGGGGTCGTGGAGAGATTGTCGGAGACGGTGCCGCTCACCGTGACGACCCCGTCGGCAGCCCGGACCAGTCCGTCCTGGCCCGACGAGGGCGAGGTGAGGGAGAGTTCCGGCTTGACGGTGTCGTAGGTGAGGGTCAGCGGATCGTCGGTGACGACCTCCTTGCCCTCTGCGTCCAGACCGATGAGGAGGACCTCGCGGGCGGTGTTCGCCTGGACGGGGATCCTCACAGTGGCGCGGTGCGTCCTGGGATCGACGTCCACGGGATCAGAGCCCTCCACCGCCACCGAGGACACGCCCTCGGTCGCCAGCAGCTGCGCGGAGACCGCGCCGTCGCTCACCAGTGGCGTTCCGTCGACGTCCGTCGACGCATCGTTGAAGGGACCCGCGCTGAGCGCAGCACGGTTCTCGACCACGAATCCGGGAGCCAGGACCTGGGTGTCCGAGACCGAGTTGCCGGCCGCGTCGGAGGCGGTGACGACCACGTGGTGGGCAGCCTCAGGATCCTTGCCTGCACCGGGGACCGTGACCGTGAAGGCGCCGTGGTCATCGGGCTTGCTGACCGTGGCGGGGGAACCCGCGTAGCCGACCGTGGCCTGTGCCCCGCCCCAACCGGAGGCGTCGTCCGTGAAGGAGTAGGCCAGGACGAGGTCGTCCCCGCTGTGTGTCGTGGTCCCTCGTGTCAGGGTCGGGACAACCGTGTCGATGCCGAAGGGGAGGTCGACCCGCTGGGGCCTGAAGCCCTGCGCCACGGTGGCTGCGATCCGGAAGACGTAGTGACCGTCTGCAATCCTCTCCTCCTTCGCCGTCGCAGCGTTCCAGACCACGGCGTCGAAGAGTGCCTCGCTGGCAATGCGCATTCCGCTGGACTCACCGGTGATGACATCGGCCAGGAGGACGGGACTGACCTCATTGGCCTGGCCCGGCTGCGCCAGCACGGTCTTCCCGGACTCGTCCAGCACCTGGTAGTCGATGTGGGTGGCCGAACGCAACAGGCTCACAGCCGGCAGGACGACATCCGCGTCCCCGTCTCCGTTCGGGGAGATCCAGGCGGGGTCTCCCGTGTAGTAGGTCGAGTCCCCGAACCGCGTGAGCAGCTGGGTCCCGATGCGCTCCCCGGCGAACAAGGAACCCATCACCGAGTCCGGGCTGGCCAGCGGGGCGTCCACGACAGCCTCCGCGTTCCAGTCACCGACGAAGCCGAGGAAGGGAACGGCCAGGTCCGGCTGGGAGTCGTCCCCGGAGGTGAACTGCAGCCAGCCTTCCAGGTAGTGGTCGTCACGGCCGGCATTGGGTGTGACCGTGAAGTCCACACTCGCCTGCCCGCCAGCGGGCACGGTCACGGTCTTCGTGGAGGCGATGGCGGACTCGTCGTCGACCAGGTGTGTGGAGATCTCCTCACCCGGCTCGTTCGTCTCGTTCAGCACGATGGAACCGGTGGAGTAGGAGCGGGGCACGGAGCCACGGTTGCTCAGCGTCACCGTGACGGTGCGGGACGCCGTGATCTCCCGGAGGGCAACCTGGGGAAGCCCGTCAACCGTCGCCGTGACATCGGTGTTGATCGCGTCGGCAGTCTGTGCCAGACCGGCTCCGACCTGACGGGGCGCAAAGGGAGTCCCGTCGGCGTCTTTGAGGATCTGTGCGGTGTTCATCAGTGAGGTCCGCACGCGTGCCAACCTGTCGGCGGAGGACATCTCGGGGTTGTCCTTCTCCAGCTTCTGCAGGAGCAGGGCGGAGATGCCCGCGATCTCGGGAGCAGCCATTGAGGTGCCGGACATCGTGCCGTAGGTGTCGTCATTGAGGGTGGAGTAGACGTTGCCGCCGATCCCGGACAGCTCAGGCTTGAAGTCAAGGCTGGGCGTGGGCCCCCAGGAGGTGAAGGTGGAGGGCGTCAGCACCGCCGCGTTCGGCTGGGAGATGACCTGGTCGGTGAAGGCCACCCGGACATCCTTGCCGGCCGTGAGATCGGCCAGGAGATGTGCTCCGGCCGCGTTCCCGATGAAGGACACGAAGTCGGTGACGTCCTCCAGGCCCGCCATGCTGACGAACTCCTCTCCTCCGGCCTCGTGGTTCCACACGATGACGCCGACCGCGCCGGCGGCCAGGGCGTTGTGGACCTTCTCGGAGAAGTTCAGAACGCCGCGTTTGACCAGGGCCACCTTGCCTCGGACCGCTCCGAGTTCCTCGGGCCTGCCCACGCCTCCGTCGGCAACGGGGGTGGGAGTGCTCAGGAGGTCACCGGCCTGGTGGGAGTAGGCGAAGGTGAACTCCGGGGTCGTGGCGCCCCCGATGTAGGTCTCCGCCTTGGGCTGGACCACCGCGGCTCCCTCGACCGATGCGATCGAGAGGGCATCGGTTGCCGTGGAAGGACCCCCGACGGTTCCGTCGTCCAGGGTGCCGTAGTTGTCGTCGGTGCCACCCGAGGCCGAGGAGACCAGACCCGCATTGCCTGCTGACACGACGACGAACGTCCCTGCGTCGGTGGCGGTGCGGATCGCCTTCTGCATGCCGAAGTCCGAGCCCGAAAAGCCATTGGAAGAGCCCAGGGACATGTTGATGACGTCGGCTCCGTGCTTCACGGAGTCCTCGATGGCAGCGATGATGTCGTCGTCGTAGGCCGATCCCGACTTCGCGGCATCGTTGGAGAAGACCTTCATCGCCAGCAGCTGGGCTTCAGGGGCCGCGCCGTTGATGTGCCCGTTGGCCACGGGGTCGGCGTCCGGCCCTCCGTTGGCGGCGACGATGCCCGCCACGTGCATGCCGTGCTGGGAGGCCGTGAGGTCCTTGACGACGTCGTTCTCGTCCGCGAAGTTGTGACCGTAGGGGACCTTGAGGCTGAACTGGTCACCGGGCTTGACATTGGTGATTGCCGCACCGGCGGCGCCCGCCTCAGACAGCTTCATGTCTCGGTGCTGGGCGTCGATGCCCGTGTCGATGACGGCGACGACCATCCCGGTGCCGTCGACCTGTGACTGCTGGCGTGCCAGGACGGTGCGCGTGAGGTCATCGGAGTGGGCGTCGGCGGGCTGGTAGGTGCGCGCCTTGCTGACCGAGCGCACTCCCGGCTGAGAGGCGAGGTCCGCCATCCGGTTCTCCGGCATGTCCGCCGAGAAGGCATTGACCAGGTAGCCGAACTGGCGTCGCACGTCGACGTCGAAGCGCGTCGACCAGTCCGCGAGCTTCGCGTCCTGGTCGCTGACGAAGGCGGCTTCCTGGGGAGTCGTGGCCGCCGTGGGCTGGTCATCGAGGACGACCATCACCCGCACGGTCTGGTTCGAGGGTGTGAACTGGTTGTCAGGATCGGCGGCCGGCGAGGTCGAGGGGGCGGCGTTGGCGACACCGGGAACGGCAAGGGCCAGTCCGGCGATGACGGCAACGGCGCCCCTCATGGATCGCTTCATGGGGATCTCCATCGTTGTGCAGAAGGGATCCGCCATCCTCCCAGCAAGAGACGCCCACCTGCACACATGACCAGATCCTGGACATTTGTAACTCAGGCCATGACCTGTTCACCACGATCCCTTGGTGTCAATGGGCTCCGGAGGCACGCCACCCCCGACCGCACCATTGCGGCGCCTGCGGTTCCCCGGAGGGTGAAGGGACGCGCGAGAGCCTCAGCCCAGGTGCCAGGTGGCCCCGTCCTTCCCGTCCTCCAGCACCACGCCCGCAGCACCCAGCCGGTCGCGCAGTGCGTCCGCCCTCGTCCAGTCCCGGTCGGCACGCGCCTGCGCCCGCTCCTCCACGACCGCCTCCACCAGCGCGGCCAGGGCCTCGTGCTCGCCGCCACCCCCCTGCCCCACTGTGCCCTCGCGCCACTGGGCGGAGGCGGGGTCCAGTCCCAGGACGTCCAGCATGGAGCGCACCAGGAGCTGCTCGCGTCGCACCCCCTCCTCATCCCCTGCAGCCAGTGCCGTGTTGCCGGCACGCAGGTGCTCGTGGGCCACGGCCAGTGCGCCCGCGACATTGAGGTCGTCGTCCATGGCGGCACTGAAGCGCTCGGGCAGCTCCTCGGGTGCCAGGGCGATCTCCTCGGCGGGGACCTCTCCGACCAGGTCGATGGCGCGGGCGACGAAGCCGGAGAAGCGCTCCCACGCCAGGGCCGCATCGGGCAGGGTCTGCGGACCCCACTCGATCGCACTGCGGTGGTGGACGGTGGACAGCGCCCACCGCAGGACGGCGGGGGGGAAATCACGGGTGAGGGTCTCCACAGAGAGGGTGTTGCCCAGGGACTTCGACATCTTCTCGCCCTTGGTGGTCACCCACGCGTTGTGCACCCACAGGCGCGCGAAGTCCCAGCCCGCGCCGTGGGACTGGGCCTGCTCGTTCTCGTGGTGGGGGAAGCGCAGGTCGATGCCGCCGCCGTGGATGTCGAAGGTCTCCCCCAGGTAGCGCCTCGACATGGCCGAGCACTCCAGGTGCCATCCGGGCCTGCCCCGACCCCAGGGGGACTCCCATTGCGCCGTCTCCGGCTCCCCCGCCTTCGCGGACTTCCACAGGGCGAAGTCACGGGGATCGCGCTTGCCGGCCTCCACCGTCGCGTCGATCTGGGCATCGTCCTCGGTGGTGCGCATGTCGACCAGACGCTGGCGGGTGAGCGAACCGTAGTCGGGTTGGGAGTGGACGTCGAAGTAGACGTTGCCGCGGCCGTCCTCGTAGGCGTGGTCACGGTCGATGAGGCGCTGGACCAGTGCGATCTGGTCGGGGATGTGGGCGGTGGCGCGCGGCTCGAAGGTGGGGGGGAGCACGCCCAGGGTGCGGTAGGCGGCATCGAACTCGCGCTCGAAACGAGAGGCCCACGCCCACCACGGGCTCCCGGCCTGCGCGGACTTGGCGAGGATCTTGTCGTCGATGTCGGTGATGTTGCGGATGTAGGTGACCTCCATCCCCCCGCGGCGCAGCCAGCGGATGAGGGCGTCGAAGGCGACGGCGGACCGCAGGTGGCCGACATGGGGGGAACCCTGGACGGTGGCCCCGCACAGGTAGATGCCGACGTGACCGGGGATCACCGGCTCCAGAGGCTGGAGTCGTGCGGTCTTGGAGTCGTGGAGGTGCAGGGCCATGGGCCCATGGTAGCGGCGCTGCGGCGGTGGTCCCGGGCCCTCTGGGAGGTGGGACTCAGTGACGGGTGGGCACGCCCACGAGGGCGGCGCCCCCCCGGGGGGGGGGGGCGGGGGGGCGGGGCCCCGGGGGGGGGGGGGGGCCCCCCCCCCCCGGGGGGGGGGGGGGGGCCGGGCCCCCCCCCCGGGGCCCCTGGGCTCACCGTGGAG
>JAKECL010000072.1 GCA_030460725.1 Propionibacterium sp. | reverse complement strand
GGGCGGCGCCGACGACGGTATCCCGGAGAACGTGCGTGAGGCGGCGGTGGCACTGCAGAAACTGCCCCGCCACATGGGTATCCACCCCGGGGGCATGGTGCTCACCGACACCCCCGTCAGTGAGGTCTGCCCGGTGGTGTGGGCGGCGAAGGAGAACCGCACGGTGCTGCAGTGGGACAAGGAGGACTGCGCCGATGCCGGCCTGGTGAAGTTCGACCTCCTGGGCCTGGGCATGCTCACGGCGCTGCGCCATGCCTTCGACTGGCTCGGCGGGCAGGGGGTGCGGGGGCGCGACGGGTGCGCCCCCGGCCTGCACAATCTGCCCGAGGAAGATCCCCGGGTCTACGACCTGCTGTGTGCGGCCGACACCGTCGGCGTCTTCCAGGTGGAGTCCCGCGCCCAGATGAACACCCTGCCGCGCCTGCGCCCGCGGGTGTTCTACGACATCGTCGTGGAGGTGGCGCTGATCCGCCCCGGCCCCATCCAGGGCCAGGCGGTCAACCCCTATCTGCGCAGGCGGCGTGGGCGGGAGAAGATCAGCTACGTTCATGACCTGCTGCGACCGGCTCTGGAGAAGACCATGGGGGTGCCCCTCTTCCAGGAGCAACTCATGCAGATCGCGGTGGATGCGGCGGGCTTCGACCTGGCCAAGGCCGATGAACTGCGGCGCGCCATCGGGTCCAAACGCTCACCGGAGCGCATGGAGGCGCTGCGTCCCGACCTCTTCGAGGGCATGGCGCAGCGCGGCATCCCCCAGGAGGTCGCGGCCCAGGTCTTCGACCAGCTCAAGGGCTTCGCCGACTTCGGTTTCCCCGAGTCCCACGCCTTCTCCTTCGCCCACATCGTCTACGCCTCCGCCTGGCTGAAGGTCCACCACCCCGAGCACTTCTATGCGGCCCTGCTGGCCTCCCAACCCATGGGCTTCTACTCACCCGCCACCCTGGTCCAGGACGCGCGCCGCCACGGGGTGGGGGTGGTGGGCCCCGATGTGCAGGACTCACAGGTGGGGTCCTGCGTGCGTCCGTGCGGATCCCGCCCGGCCGCGGACGCCCACGAGGGCGACACCCGCGCTCCTCACGGGCGGGTGGCGCAGAACTGGGACCTGGGGCAGGAGGAGTCGGACCTGCCCGCAGGCGACGTGGAACTCGATGTCCACCCGGAGAGGCAGGTGAGGCTGGGGCTTGAGTCGGTGCGGGGACTGGGCACTGCGGCGCAGCGCATCGTGGAGGCCAGGGAGCAGGGCGGGGCATTCCTGGACCTGGCTGACCTGGCCCACCGCGCCCACCTGTCGGTGGGAGATGTGGAGGCGCTGGGGCGTGCGGGGGCGACGGTGAGTCTGGGGGTCACGCGCCGCGAGACGATCTGGGCCGCAGGCGCGGTGGGCCAGGGGGACTGGTACCAGCCCTATCTGCCCGGCACCGAGGTCGGGGTCAGTGCCCCGGACCTGGGGAAGATGGACGCCCTGGAGACTCTGCGTGAGGACTACCGTTCCACCGGCCTGACCACGGGGGAGCATCCCTTTGCCCTGGCCAGGCCGTGGTTGCGGGAACAGGGGATCCTTCCCTGTGGGGAACTGGGCATCCACGAGGGCGGGGAGGTGATCTCCGTGGCAGGTGTCGTCACCCATCGTCAGCGTCCCCACACTGCGCGCGGGGTGACCTTCCTGTCCCTGGAGGATGAGACCGGGTTGGCGAACATCACCTGTTCGAAGGGCCTGTGGGCCAGGCACCGGCGCGTGGCCACGACTGCCCAGGCACTGGTGGTGCGCGGGAGGTTGGAGCGGGCCGATGGTGTGGTCAATGTCGTGGCACATCGCCTGGAGGAGGTAGGCCTGCCGGTGTCGGTGCGGTCACGGGACTTCCGGTGACTCCGTCACCCAATGCTCTGCTCGGGTGTCACACCGTGGGCGACCGTCCTGTTCCGGACAGAGCACCCTGCGCCCCAGATCTGCTCCCCGCGGTCTGCGTCGACCCCGGGCTCCACACGTCCTCAGCGTCCCAGGCGCTGCTCCGCCACGTCGGTGAGCACGGTGTGGGAGTCGCGCACCTCGAAGGGGGCGGAGACCTCGCGGGTCTGGAGGATCCCCTCCACACTCTGGGTCTCCCCGGTGAAGGGGTTGGTGGCAGTGGCGGTCCAGGTCGTGACCAACTCGATCACGCGCTGGGCTGCAGGCGAGGTGTAGGTGTGTTGGTTCGTGCGATCGGGATAGGCGGAACCTGGTGCGGTGGTCACCAACGGGCGCGTTCCGTCCCCGAAGTCGAAGGAGAAGGAACGCGCCGTCAGGGACACCGTGGTATGGCGTCCGAGGATCTCGACGGTGATCTCGCTGGACGTCCGCGAGGCATGGACCAGAGCGGGAATCCCGGTGTACGACACCCCCTCCGGTTGGACCACCAACCCGGCATTGGGAACCGTTGCGGAGGCCACGGCCTGGTAGATGATGTCGACGGTCGAGGGAGGGACGAACGCCGGTACGTCGTCAGAAGCCGGTTGAGCCGGTGTGGACACGAGTGGACAGATGTCGTCAACCCATTGGCCCGAGAGGATCTGGCCGAGGCATCCGTCAGGTACCGACGGTGGGGGTGAGGCCAGCCATCGAATCACCGCAGCGGCGCTGAACTCCGTGGGAGCGCCATGAGGCAAGCCAGGTGATGCAAAGCGCCGGCCAGAGCCAGCTTCCAGAATCAATGAGTCATTGTCGGGGCGAGCACTCCAGAAGGTGTCTCCATCTGGAATGTCGGCAGCCGCCGGAACTGGTAACAGCAATATGGACAATGCACCTGCTATCAAGAAGCAAATGGACTTCATCGATAGCCTAGATTTGCTAGAAATCTGGGTCATCTGTACCCGTACCTCCACACGCAGACCACCTTACGGTGTCCCAGCAGGAGTGCAGTTCAAGGAGTTCTCGTCTTGAAGCCGCGTTAGTAAGCGCCCCTTCTCGGTACGTTGTGTGCGCGCCAGTCTCTATGTGAAGGACGGTCGCAAGTCTGTTGGGCCTATTAGGATCCTGAACTGGTGGTTCAAGCTCGTGAATCGAATATGCAAGTCCTTCTGTCCATCCGCCAGAGGCGTTTGTAGACTCGACATCTTTGATAACGCTCTGGCATATCTTGCATTCGGGGGTGCTGATTGCGCGCAGGGTCGTTGTGTCGCCGCTGTTCCAGGAGTACTCGGCAACGGCCACGAAGTAGCGGGCGAAATCCTCGGCGGCAGCGGGGGTGTCCTCCGAGATCGAGGCCGGGGGAGAAGGCTCCACGGGTATCGGTGCATTGCTGGGCTTGAGAAGCTTCCCGTCCGGCCCGACGGCGTAGCCTCCCGACATCTGCACGCCGTCCGGCTCCGCATCTGGCGTGCCGCCACCCGACGCTGCCCCACCACCGGAGGCATGCCCACCGGAATGGGGGTCGCCCTCGCCGGAGCACCCCCCGATCAGGAGCGCGCCCATGAGCAGGAGCGCGAACCCGGCGCGGGCCCGCAGCGTCTGGGTGGCGCTGTGAGTCATGCCACACACTGTAACCGGAGAGCCTCCCCACGCGCCAGACCCCGGACTGACGTGTGGACACCGGCACCGGTGTGGCAGCACACGCACCACAGGAATGCTGAGTCGCATTCGACCGATCGCTCCACAGCCGGGGACCGCGCCACGGACGCCGTCCCGCCTGCCCCCTGGACAGCGGGAGGGCGAGCGCCACGCCGTCGAGCCGCTCCCTCGGGTGATGAGCGGGGACTTCACGGCGACCCTGCCTGACCCACGGACTCCACGCCGCACACCTGCCATGCCTCGGACAGTCGGCAGGTGTGGACGGCCATCGAGTGCTCACTGGTCCCGAAGGTGCGCAGCGTGGTTCCGTCGAAGCCGATTCCTCCGCCCTGGAGGACGTGGACGACCACCCGGTAGATGCCCTGCCGGTCGGCGTGGATGAGGGGAGCTTCCACGCCGGTGACGTCGAAGGTGTACCCGTGTTCCCAGCCTCCCTGCGAGTACAGGTCGTCGATATGGGTTGCAACCCTTGTGCAGTACTCGCACTCCGGGGCACCGACGGAGCGGAGGAGAGCCGTGTCCCCGCTGTTCCAGGAGTACTCGAGAACGCCCACGAAGTACTGGGCGTGGTCGCGCGCGGCTTCCAGGGAGCGATGGGTGTGGGTCCCGGGGAGAGGGGGCATCGGTGCGGGAGTGCCTGCCGGCCTGAGGACACGACCGTGTGCGTCGATCCTGAAGATGCCTGACTGCGGAGGTCCGGCCTGTGCACTGTCCCCCGCAGAGTCCGGGGACCCACCGGAGACCTGGCCCCCTCCCGTGTGGTCGTCGCGGCCCGGCATCGAGGTGGCAGTCGACTCGATGCGCGACTGCGGGTGGGGTTCTGACACCTCACGACCCGAGGCAGTCCTGACCGAGTGCGTGCAGCCACCTGCGATGAGTGCCAGGAACAGCAGGAGGACACAGGTGGCGCGTGTCGGCGTCCTCACGGCAGCGTCGGGTGTCATGGCTGGACGCTATCGGGAGCCGGGGGGTCTGCCCAGAGCCGTGGCAGAGCTGTGGACAACGACGGGACCTGTGCCCGGGATCCGACACGAGCACGCCGGGTGGCCCCGACGCCTCACGAGACCTGGGATGCGAACCTGCGTCGTCGTCCCGATCACGGCCCGACGTGGGGTCGAGCCGGGCCTGTCCGCGGCGGCTCTCCTCCGGACCTGTCCTGGCCCTGGCATCGGATGCCGGGACCGGTCCGACCTCAGTCCCGAGGGTGGTCCTGGAGGAACTGATGCGGCTCGGTCAGCGCTGCGCACAGCGGTGCCGAGACCAACGTACGCTGCCACGGGCGAGCGTCGGACTCCTCCAGCCGCTCCGCCACCGCATCCTCCGGGGTCATGGAGGGGTCCAGGGGCGCCCAGGCCAGGAAGCGCTGGTCGCGTGGCTCCAGGACGACTTCCGAACTCAACCCCAGTTCTTCACCTACGGACGCGGCAGCGGCGCGTACGGCCTTCAGGCGCAGGAAGGCGTCGGGATCCAGGTGTGCCCAGTGCCGCGCATCAGGAACGGACCCGGGCACCACCGGTATGCGCCGCGCGGGCAGCTCGGAGTCGTCTGCTGTCACGGCCCGGTTGATCGCCCGCAGCCAGGTGTCGGTGTACTGACGGGCCACCGGGGAGCGGAACTCGGAGATGGACAGCAGGGAGCGCCGGTTGCGGGGCGGCTGTTGTGCCGCACGCACCAGCGCCGCATTGCGGACCAGGCGCCCAGGCGACAGGTCGATCTCCCGGGCCACGGCGTCGCGGGCCTCCCACAGCTCTCGCAGAACCCCCAGACTGCGCCGCGAGGTGATCTTGCCGGCACCGGGCAGGGAGCGCCAGCGGTCAGGTTTGGGGGCAGGAGCGGGGTGGGCCATGACGTGGTCGAACTCCTCCAACGCCCACTCCCAGCGGCCCAGGTCGTGCAGGGAGAGCGACAGACGTCGGTAGAGCTCGGTGAGCAGTTCCACGTCCAGGGCCGCATAGCGCAACCAGTCCGGGGGCAGGGGACGCACCGACCAGTCGGAGGCCTGGTGGTCCTTGACCAGGGCGAGACCGAGGACCTGCTCGCACACGGCCGCCAGTCCGAAGTGGTCCATGCCGACCAGCCGCGCAGCGACCTCGGTGTCGAAGAGGGTCTGGGGATGCAACCCCACCTGCGCGAGGTTGGGGAGGTCCTGCTCGGCATCGTGGAGCAGCCACACCTCACGCATACCGGGTGCCAACACGGAGAGGTCAGGCAGGGCGTGGGTGTCGATGAGGAAGGTGCCCACGTCCTCCCGGCGCACCTGCACCAGGAATGGATCCGCTCCGTAGCGGAAGCCCTGTGCCCGCTCCACGTCCAGGGCGACCGGCTGGGTGCCGGTCACAAGCCGGTCTGCCGCCTCCTGGAGGGCCTGTTGGGTGTCGACCAGTGGAGGAATGCCCTCCCGCGGTCCGGTGATGAGCACAGGGGAGTCCGAGTCGCCACGGGGGAGTCCGTCGCGATTGTCGATGAGCATGTGTCAGGCCTCTTCGAGGTAGCGCTGCTGGTTGATGCCGGCGGTGCGGCACAGGAGGTCACACCAGGCAAGCAGGTGCTCGCCGAGGTCCGGGGAGGCCGGCGTCCAGGAGGCGCGCATCTCCACGTGCAGCGTGGACCCGCGCAGCTCGAGGCCCCCGAAGGCCTCGGAGATCTCCCGGGTGACCGTCCCGGTGAGGTCATGGTATCCGGCCCCGGACTCCTCCAGACAGTCGTGGGCCCAGCTCCACAGGGCTTCACCCAGCAGGGGGTCCCCACCCATCTCGGTGTCGATCTGGGAACGCAACTGTGCGACCAGGCGGAACTGACCGTTCCATCCGACCTGGCCCTCCGGGTCGTGGAGCACCACCAGACGCCCGGAACCCAGCGGCTGGTGGTGCGCCTCGCGCACGGTGCGCATCGCCAGGGCAGCACTCCACGGCGCGAGCCGCTGCGGTGGGGGTACCTCTTCCAGGATGACCTCCCGGTTGCGCGCGGCATCGCGCAGGCTGAGGAGTGCTGTGACGAAGTCCTCCGGGACTGCGTGATCGGTCACGTGTCCACACTACGAGTGGCAACCGGCACCACCGTGCGGGCGCGCCGGTGTCGCCCGGGATCACTTCCTGCCTGTGTCCTGGTGGGGCACACCCACGCCGCGGCGAACCTGTGCGCCAGCTGTGTGTGGTGGACCTGGCCGGGCCGGACCCGCGCTGCGCCGCTACCCTCGGACGTGCGGATCCCGCCCGATCCGCTCACACCGTCCGCACCACGGGGCGCGGGAAGGGGAGGTCTGTCATGGGGGCCGATGCCTGGAGCATCGAGTTCGTGGAGGCGCCGGAGCTGGCTGACATCTTGGCGCACGCCGACATCGACCCACCCATCGAACAGACCCTGGCCTGGTCGGCCGTGGACGACCGGGACCCGGACCGCAGGACCTGGGGGCACTGCGTGGCACGACGCGGAGGACGTGCAGTCGCGCTGCTCACCCTCACCGAACTCGTCACCCACCGCGTGCGCTTCCTGTGGGCGCGCCACGCCCCGGTGTGGCTGGTGGAACCCACCCCGGAGGACGAGGCCGCCCTGGTGGACCACCTCGTGCCCGTCCTGCGCGAGAAGGACCGCACGGCCGTCCACCTGCGCCTGGACCTGCACGACCGGCCGGAGGGGACCTACCCTCCCACCGGGATCATCGCCTATGACCACACGGTCGTGATTGACACCTCACTGTCGGGGGACCCTGCGACGACCACTCCCGAGCAGGCCGGGGAGGAGATCCTGCGCCGGTTCAAGTCCCGTGGCAGACGCGATGTGCGCAAGGCGGTGCGTGAGTCCGGTCTGGAATGCGCCGATGAGACGGAGCGCGCAGGGGAGGACTTCGAGGAGTACCACCACCTCATGGTCGAGACCGCCGAGCGGGACGGCTTCGTCCCCTGGGGGCCACAGACCTACCAGGACATGCTCAACGGACTGGGCCCCACCCATGTCCGCCTCTACGCTGGCCGGGTGGAGGGGCAGCTGCAGTGCTGGTCCATCGTCACGCTCTCCGGGCGCCTGGCCGCGCGCTACTACGCCGCCTCCGCCACCGGAGCCATGCACCGCAGGGCATCGGACCGC
>JAKECL010000541.1 GCA_030460725.1 Propionibacterium sp. | reverse complement strand
GGCCTATTGCCCTCGTGCCCGGGAGACGTCGGAGCGGCGCCGCCCGCGTCGACCCTCCCCGCCGACCCCGCCGCGGGTCCTCACGCCGCGCTCTCCCACCACCCGCGATCCGAACACCCCAGTGACGGAGCGCACCCGTCCCCTAGGATTGGCGAGGACGGTCCCATGCCGTCCTCGCGGGGCTTCCCGCGACACCGGAGGAGGGGACGTCCAATGCCAGCCGTGATCGTGCTCGGGACCCAGTGGGGCGACGAGGGCAAGGGCAAGGCCACCGACCAGATCGGCCAGCTCACCGACGTGGTCGTCAAGTACAACGGCGGCAACAACGCCGGGCACACCGTCGTCATCGACGGCGAGAAGTACGCGCTCCACCTGCTGCCCGCGGGCATCCTCAGCCCCGGGGTCACCCCCGTCATCGGCAACGGCGTCGTGGTGGACCTGGAGGTCCTCTTCCAGGAGCTGGAGGAGATGACCTCGCGTGGTATCGACTGCTCGAAGCTCGCGATCTCCTCCGATGCCCACATCATCCCCTCCTACAACAAGGTCATGGACCGCACCACGGAGAAGTTCCTGGGCGAGCGCCAGCTGGGGACCACCGGACGCGGCATCGGCCCCACCTACGCCGACAAGATGAACCGCATCGGCATCCGCATCCAGGACCTCTTCGATCCCTCGATCCTCGCCCAGAAGGTGCGCGGCGCCCTCTTCGACAAGAACCACCTGCTCACCAAGGTCTACGGCCTCGACGCCATCGACCCCGATGCGGTGACCGCGGAGCTGCTCTCCTACGCGGACCGGGTGCGCCCGATGGTGGTCGACGCCTCCCTGGTGGTCAACGAGGCCCTGGACCGTGGTGAGACCGTGCTCTTCGAGGGCGGCCAGGCCACCATGCTCGACATCGACCACGGCACCTACCCCTTCGTCACCTCCTCCAACCCCACCTCCGGCGGCGCGCTCACCGGCACCGGGGTCGGCCCCACCCGCATCGACCGCGTGGTGGGCGTGGCCAAGGCCTACACGACCCGTGTGGGCGAGGGACCCTTCCCCACCGAGCTCGACGACGAGGTCGGGGAGGCCCTGCGCCACAAGGGCGGGGAGTTCGGTGTCACCACGGGGCGTCCGCGGCGCACCGGCTGGTTCGATGCGGTGGTCGTGCGCTACGCCACCCGCATCAACGGCCTCACCGACATCTGCCTGACGAAGCTGGACGTCCTCTCGGGCTACCCCACGATTCCGGTGTGCGTGGCCTACGAGGTGGACGGTGTGCGCACCGACGAGATGCCACTGGACCAGACGTCCTTCCACCACGCGGTCCCGGTCTATGAGGAACTGCCCGGATGGGAGGAGGACATCACCGGCGTGCGGGAGTTCTCCGACCTGCCCGCCAATGCCCAGGCCTACATCCGTTTCCTCGAGGAGCAGTCCCGCTGCCGGGTCTCCTCCATCGGGGTGGGGGCCGGCAGGGAGGCGACGATCGTGCGTTTCCCGTTGCTGGGCTGAGCGGGACCACTCCGTGGCGAGGGACGAGGCGGAGCAGGTGACCCCCGGAACGGGTTCCGAGGGCGGAGCTCCTTCACGCCTGGAGCCGGAGTCGGGGGTGGATGCGGGCACGGATGGGGGCACGGCCCCTTCTGCGTCCCCGGCCTCATCCCAGCCCTCGTCC
>JAKECL010000071.1 GCA_030460725.1 Propionibacterium sp. | reverse complement strand
GTATCGTCATCTCCGCCGCCTCGGGCCTCTCCGTCGCAGTGCTCGCCGTCGCCGGGGCGGGCATGGCGATGGCCCACCACGACGTGACCCTGGAGGTGGATGGCGTCGCGGTGCCGATCTCCGGTTTCAACTCCGATGTCGCCGATGTCCTCGGAGCAGCAGGTGTCACCCTCGCCGCCCATGACCTGGTCGCCCCCGCGCTGGACCAGCCGGTGGAGAACGGCCAGACGATCGTGGTGCGGACCGCGAAGCCCTACACGCTGACTGTCGACGGCAGGATCGTCCAGGCATGGTCCACCGGCAACTCCGCCCAGGACGTCCTGGAGGATGCGGCAGGTGGAGACACGACCATCATGGCGGCGGACCGCTCGATGTCCCGTGAGGCGCTGTCCGTGCTGGGTGCGGGTGGCACCGTGTCGGTGACCGCCGACGGCACCACCACACAGGTCGAGACCACCGCCGACGAGGGCGCCACCGAGATCCTGGCAAAGGCTGGCGTCAAGGTGTCTGCGATCGACCGTGTCGCCATGAGGGCCGCCGACTCCGGGGTGACCCTGGAGGTCACGCGTGTCAGCCGTGGTGAGCGCACGGAGGACGAGACAATTGCCCACACCACCGAGCAGCGCGATGACGCAGACCTGGAGAAGGGGCAGACCCAGGTCGTCCAGGAGGGCAAGGACGGCTCGATCAGCACCACCTACTACGAGGAGTCCCGGGACGGGAAGGCCACCGTCTCCGTGAAGACCGCGGAACAGCGCACCGAGCCGGTCACCGAGATCGTCGCGGTGGGCACCAAGGAGCCGGTCGTCGCGGCGTCCGCTCCTGCAGCCTCCGGCTCGTCCTCGTCCGCCTCCACCGGCGGGACGGCCACGGGATCCGCACCGGAGGGCGTGTGGTCCGCCCTGGCGCAGTGTGAGTCGGGAGGCAATCCGGCCACCAACACCGGCAACGGCTTCTACGGTCTCTACCAGTTCACCCTGTCGACCTGGCAGGCCATGGGGGGCAGCGGCCTGCCCTCCGATGCCAGCGCAGCCGAACAGACCCAGCGCGCCCAGGCGCTCCAGGCCCGGGCGGGCTGGGGACAGTGGCCCGGGTGCGCGGCATCCTTGGGACTCTACTGAGTCCACTGTTTCGCGGGGGGGGGCCCGCCCCCCCCCCCCCCGGGGGGGGGGCCCCCCCCCCGCGGGTTCGCAGACGCGATCCCGAGGGCACGCAGCGTCGCGTCGGGGAGAACCTGTGGTCTTCCCCCTTCCCTTCAGGTCACGAAACGGTTACGGTCTGGAGTGGATCCAGAGAAGCGGTCTATTCCGAGGAGTTCTGTCGAGTTGAGCACCACCCACCGCACCTCCGGTGCCGGCACCGAGCGTCATGCGTCACGCACCCGCGTCCTCCTGGTTGCCTCCACGGCTGCACTGGGCGTCCTGGCCACCGCCGGGGTCGGGGTGGCCGCCTCCCACTCGGAGCTCACGGTCGAGATCGACGGCGTCTCGCGTCCCGTCTCCACCTACCGTCCCACCGTCGGGGCAACCCTGTCCGAACTGGGTGTCCACCTGGGGCCCCACGACCTGGTCTCCCCGAACCTCGACGAGGCGGTCACTGACGGAGCCTCTGTCGTGGTGCGCACCGCCCACCCCTTCGACCTCGAGGTCGACGGGGCCATGACCACCGTCTGGTCCACCTCGACGACGGCCGACGGGATCCTGGCCGCGGCTGACGCGGCGCAGGGATCGGTGACCATGGCCGCGGACCGCTCCTTCTCACGCGTGGCGCTCACCCCTCTGGTCTCGCGCGCCCGCTCGGTGACGGTGACTGTGGCCGGTGCGAGCCAGCAGGTCAGCGCGCTGCCCGGGCAGGACGTGCACCAGGTGCTGGCGGAGGCGGGCATCGAGGTCTCACCCATTGACCGTGTCAAGGTCGTCTCCCAGGACGGCAGCCTCCAGGTCGTCGTCACGAAGGTCGAGCGTGGTGTGGACACGACGTCGGTGGACGTGGACTACCAGACGACGGAGGAACGCACCGAGGATCTCTTCGAAGGCGAGTCCGAGGTGAGGATCGTGGGTGCCGCAGGCAAGGAGATCACCTCCGCGTGGACCGAGAAGCACGACGGCAAGGTCGTCCACTCGGCGGCGGTCGGGGACCAGGTCACCACGCAACCGGTGACGCAGGTCGTGCGCATCGGGACGAAGAAGGTGACGCCCGAGGCCCTGGTCGAAGCCGGCATCGATCCCAAGGCGACCCCGGAGGCGCAGGACGGGGCAGACGGTGCGCGGTCCGTCCGCTACCGGGCAGCCCTGGGCTCGATCTCCGCACCGGCGGAGATCGCTGCCATCCGCGGGGAGTCGGCGATCGCATCCGGTGGCTCCGCAACCACGTCGAATGCGGAGACGGGACTGGCACCACTGGCCGTCTACTCGGGTGGAGATCCCCGCACCATCGCCCACACGATGGTGAGTGCACGTGGCTGGTCCGACGTGGAGTTCCAGTGTCTGGTGAGCCTGTGGGACCGGGAGTCCGGTTGGAATCCCTATGCCGCGAACCCCTCCTCGGGTGCCTATGGAATCCCCCAGGCGTTGCCCGGGTCGAAGATGGCCTCTGCCGGTGCGGACTGGCAGACGAACCCGGCGACCCAGATCTCCTGGGGACTCGGCTACATCGCGGGCCGCTACGGCACCCCGTGCGGAGCCTGGGGGCATTCGAACTCCGTGGGGTGGTACTGATCCCGGAGAGGGACTGCGGCCTGGGAGCGTGTCCGGGTGTACTGCGACCCGTGCTCGGCACGGTCCGCTGCGGCACCTCCACTAGACTCACTCCGTGACCCGATCGAAATCGCCTGCGCGCCGACACGCCCACCGTGGTGACCGCGGGGCGACGTCGGCGGGCGACGGGCGGCGCCCCGCACCCGAGCCCTCCGACTCCGGCCTCCTTGGCCCCGTCGAGATCCGTGCCATCGCAGAGGCCTTGGGGATCCGCCCCACGAAGGTCCTGGGTCAGAACTTCGTCCACGATGCCGGCACCGTGCGGCGCATTGTGCGCGCGGGTGGCGTGCAGACCGGTGACGAGGTCGTCGAGGTCGGTCCCGGGCTCGGTTCCCTCACGCTGGCCCTGCTGGAGTCCGGGGCGCGCGTGCGCGCGGTCGAGATCGACCCGACCCTGGCCAGAGCCCTTCCCGAGACGGTCGCAGCCCGCATGCCCGAGGCCATGGACCGCCTCCACGTCGTCCTCTCCGATGCGTTGGAGATCGCCGAGGTCGATGACCTGGGCGCGCACTGGCCCCCGCCCACCCGACTGGTCGCGAACCTGCCCTACAACGTCGCAGTCCCCGTGCTGCTGACGATGCTGGAGCGTCTCCCCTCCCTCACCGATGTCCTGGTGATGGTCCAGGCGGAGGTCGCCGACCGGTTGGCTGCCGGTCCGGGCTCGCGCACCTATGGGGTCCCCTCCGTCAAGGCCGCCTGGTACGGCACGGCGGAACGCGTGGGCACCATCGGGCGCAGTGTCTTCTGGCCCGCCCCGAATGTCGACTCCGCACTGGTGCGTCTGGTGCGTCGCGAGGAGCCCCTGGGAGGGGAGGACCTGCGCCTGGCGACCTTCGAGGTGGTCGATGTGGCCTTCGGACAGCGACGCAAGACCCTGCGAGCTGCGCTGCGCACATGGGCAGGTTCGGCCCCTGTCGCGGAGGACCTCCTGCACGCCGCGGGCATCGATCCCTCGGCCCGAGGGGAGACCCTGGGCGTGGAGGAGTTCGTGCGCCTGGGGTCAGCGCTCCTGGTGCGTCGCGCCGGGACGAGACCGCCGGAGGCGGCCGATGCGTGAGGCGACCGCCTCCGCGCCGGGCAAGGTCAACCTGGTCCTGCGCGCAGGAGTGCCGGACAGTCGGGGCTACCACCCCTTGGTCACGGTCTTCGAGTGCGTGGAGTTGCGAGAGACGGTGCGCGTGCGCACCACCCGCTCCCCGGGAGTGCGCGTGCACACCACAGTGCGTCGCGCGGACGGGAGCGTGGACGCGAAGGTCTGCGCCGAGATGGACGCCCTGCCCCCCGCACGCCACCTGGCTGCGCGCGCTGCGCGCTCGATGCAGCGCCTGGCTGCCGCTGGCCCGTGGGCCCAGACGGCAGCCGGTGTGGAGATCACGGTCGACAAGCGTGTCCCCGTGGCCGGAGGCATGGCGGGAGGGTCCGCGGATGCGGCCGCCACCCTGGTGGCCTGCAACGAGCTGTGGGACCTCGGCCTGGACGCGGACCACCTCCAGGCCCTGGGTCGCACCCTCGGTGCCGACGTCCCGGCCTGCCTGGTGGGGGGTATCGCCCTGGGAACTGGCCGTGGTGACCACATGCGGCTCCTGCGGGCGGGTGAGCCTGAACCCCTGCACGGTGAGCCTGAGTCCCCGCACAGCGGGGCTGACACCCTGCACGGGGGCGGCGCATTCCTCCACGCTCCCACGTCCCCTGCTGGGGAGGCTCCCCCCGGCGGCGACGTCCGGGCCGCCCGTGGTGCCACCTGCCTCCCCTCCCACCACTGGGCGTTGGCGTTGTCTGACCGTGGTCTGTCCACCCCCGAGGTCTTCGCCGCACTCGACGCCGCAGGTGGACCGCAGGGCGGCTGGCAGCCCCTGCCGGTCCTCGATCCCGAGTCCCTTGGGCGTCTGGTGGGACCGGCGGAGACACTCGCACCCCTGCTGGCCAATGACCTCACGGCACCAGCACTGTCCCTGCACCCCGGCCTCGCCCGGACCCGTGACATAGCCCGCGAGGCCGGGGCGCTGGGAGTCCTGCTCTCAGGCTCGGGACCAACGGTGGCGGCGCTGGCGCGTGATGGCGACCATGCCCTGGAACTCGCCCACGCATGGGCGGGCGCCCCCGGGGTCGCCCAGGTCCTCACCACTCGCGGGCCCGCCGCGGGTGCCCTGCAATCCCCGGGCACCCGGCCCACTTCGGGGCATCCGTCCCGGGAAGGAAGACGCTGATGGCTCACCTGCTGGGCACCCAGGAACTGGGGGCGCTGGCCGGATCCCGCCAGCTCCTCGCCGACGTCACCGTCGGCGTCGAGGACGGGTCGCGCGTCGGCATCCTCGGCCCCAACGGCGCCGGGAAGTCCACCCTGCTGCGCCTGGTCGCAGGCACCCAGGAGGCGGACGAGGGCAGCGTGATCCGACGCGATGGGCTGCGTGTCGTGGTCCTGGACCAGGTGGACCGCCTGGACCCCGACTCCGAGGTGGTCGACGCCGTCCACCCGGGCCTGGAGGAACACCAATGGGCCTCCGACGCGCGCATCCGCGACGTCCACGCCGGTCTCCTGGCCGACATCGACCTGCACGCCCGGATCTCCACCCTCTCCGGCGGTCAGCGTCGCCGTGTGGCTCTGGCCCACGTGCTGAGCGCGGAGTCCGACGTGGTGGCCCTGGACGAGCCCACCAACCACCTGGACGTCGAGGGCGTGGCCTGGCTGGCCCAGCACCTGCGCCACCGCTTCGCGCGCCCCGGCGCCCGAGGCGCCCTGCTGGCCGTCACCCACGACCGCTGGTTCCTGGACGAGGTGTGTGAGCACATCTGGGAGGTCGTGCCCGGCATCGATCCCGGTGGCAGCCGTGCCCAGATCCCCGGCCACGTCGAGGTCTACGACGGCTCCTACGCCGCCTACACGCTCGCGCGTACCGAACGTCTGCGCCAGGCCGATGTCGCGGCACAGAAGCGGGCGAACCTGCTGACCAAGGAACTCGCCTGGCTGCGTCGCGGGGCGCCTGCGCGCACCTCCAAGCCGAAGTTCCACATCGACGCCGCCGAGGCCCTCATCGCCGACGTGCCACCACCGCGCGACACCGTGGAGCTGGTTCGCATGGCGACCAGTCGGCTGGGCAAGCAGGTCCTGGACCTGGAGGATGTCACCCTGGACTTCCACCGCCCCGACGGGACGGTGAACCGGATCCTGGACGACGTCACCTGGCGTCTGGCTCCCGGCGAGCGTGTCGGCGTGGTCGGGGTCAACGGTGCGGGCAAGACGACACTGCTCAACCTGCTGCGAGGGGACCTGGAGCCCACTTCCGGGCGCGTGCGCCGCGGCAAGACGGTGCAGGTCGCGACCCTGTCCCAGGACACCCACGAACTCGATGCGCTCGGCGACATGCGTGTGGTGGACGCCGTCGACGAGGTGGCCCATGTCGTCATCGTGGGCGGCAAGGAGGTCACTGCCGCCCAGATGACGGAGCGCATGGGATTCACCCGCGAGCGTGCCTGGACCCGTGTCCAGGAGATCTCGGGCGGGGAGCGCCGCCGCCTCCAGCTCATGCGCCTGCTGATGTCGGAGCCCAACGTCCTGCTGCTGGACGAGCCGACCAATGACCTCGACATCGACACGTTGGCCTCAATGGAGGACCTGCTCGACACCTATCCCGGGACCCTGGTGGTCGTCTCCCACGACCGCTACCTGCTGGAGCGCGTCACCGACCACCAGGTGGCGTTGATCGGGGACGGCACGGTGCGCGCCCTGCCCGGCGGGGTCGAGCAGTACCTGGAGCTGCGCGGGACGGGTGGGGACGACGCCGGGGCCGCGGCCGACAGGGGTGCTGCAGGAGGCCCGGACGGGGCAGCACCTGAGCCCTCGGACTCCGCCGCACGCCGCACCGCGAAGAAGGACGCCGACCGCATCGAACGCAAGCTGGGGAGACTGCGCGCACGCAGGACCGAGCTCGAGGCGGGGCTGGCCCGGGCCTCGGAGGCAGTGGCCGAGGACCCCACCCAGGTGCAGGTCCTCACCGATCTCTCCGCCGAGCTGGCCCGGGTTGCGGACGAGGTCGATGAGGCCGAGACCGCCTGGCTGGAGGCTGCCGAGCAGCTCGACTGAGCGCGGCGGGGCCCGCCCCCTCAGGCGGTGGAGCCGTGACCCGGCCAGGCCCGGATCTTGGACAGGACCTCCACGTCGGAGGCGTCCCAGACGCGTCCTCCCACCAGGACACCGGCCACGAGCAGGACCGCCGACCAGACCAGCGCCAGCCCGCAGGCCACCGCGACGGGCACGCCGGAGGCGAACTGGGCCCACAGCAGTACCGCTCCTGCGGGAGCAGCGGCCACGAACGCCAGCACCCACTGCAGGGACTGGATGATCATCGTGGTGAGGAACTGACCCGTGCCCTTCGTGGACATCGGCGAGGCCCCGGGAGGCTGCACCGGGTAGACCCACCGCGCCCCGATGACCATGGCGACCCCGGCGGCCGCGCAGAAGACCAGGAGGACCCCGGCGCTGAGCAGCCACGCGGACCGCGTGCCGATCCCTGAGAGCAGGCCGAAGGCCGCACAGGACAGTGCGAGCACCGCCAGGCACAGCGGGAGGGACCCGACGAGGCGTCCCAGACGCTCCGAACGGCCCCGGATCCCGCTGGCCACCAACAGCCAGAAGGCGGTGGAGTCGTACTGGAGCAGGGATCCGGCGACCTGGCCGATGATCAGCGGGAGCATGAGCATGAAGAACACGGACATGCCGATCCCGGGCCCGCCCTCGTCCCCGAAGGAGAAGCGCGTCCAGAAGACCGCCATGGCGGGGAAGATCAGGGAGGACAGCAGCGAGGTGGACAGGCGCGGGTCGCGCAGCCAGTAGCGCTGGGTGCGTTCGGCCAGCGAGGCGGCTGGCGCGCCGAGGCCGAG
>JAKECL010000540.1 GCA_030460725.1 Propionibacterium sp. | reverse complement strand
TGGTGGGCCCGGCGGTCGCGGGCCGCCCTGGGTCCGACCCCGACGAGGGCGACACTGACGAGTCCGGTGCCGACGAGCGCGACCCTGACGAGGGCGACGCCGACGAGGGCGATCCTGCACGGTCCTCGGCCTCCCCCTGCACGCGCGGGTCCCACCCGACATCGGCGAGGTCGATGACCTCCTCCCCCATGGCCTCGACGAAGGACCGGTCGTGTGTGATGGAGACCAGCGTGGTCCCGGCCTCCACCGCCTCGCGCAGAATCCCGACCAGCTCCAACCAGGTGGCGCGGTCCTGCCCGAAGGTCGGTTCGTCCAGGACCACCACCGCCGGTGCGCTGATCAGCGCGGTGGCCACGGACAGGCGCCGCTTCTCCCCGCCCGACAGGGTCATCGGGTTTGCCAGCGCCACCCCCTCCAGGGCCAGCACACGCAGGAAGTGGTCAACCTGGTGCTTCATCTCCTCCTCCGGGACCCCTGCGGTACGGGGCCCGACCTCCAGCTCCTCACGCACCGTGCGCGCGACGAACTGGTACTCGGGCTCCTGGAAGACCATGGAGAGTCGTCCCAGCAGTTGGTGGGAGGACCAGTCGTGGGGGTCCGTGTCCCCGGGACGGGGCGTGAGGTCGCTGGCGACGCGGACCTCGCCGTGCAACTGCGGCAACAGACCCACCAGCGTGAGGGCCAGGGTCGACTTCCCCAGTCCGTTGCCCCCCACGATGCAGGTGGAGACCCCGCGCCTCAGCTCGAGGTCCACCCCGGCACGCACCGGATGATCCGCGTCGTAGCCGATGGTGAGGTCCCTGGCCCCCAGCACACCCGTCCCGGTGTCGGTGGCCGGGCGGGACCTGGACCGGGACCCCGACGACCGGGTCCATTCCCCTGATCCACACATCGCTGAGCGGGTGGCAGCCTCTCCCACGACCGCGCGGTCGTCGCCGGGCAGCCAGATCCCGGCCTCCCGCAACCGTCCGCCCTGGTCGCGCAGGACCTCCTCCAGGGGGCCGTCCGCGGCCACCGTTCCGTCCAGGATCACGACGGCGCGATCCACCAGGTCCGCCCACACGTCGACCCGGTGTTCGACGACCACCAGCGTCGCCCCGGTGCGTTCCAGGACCCGTTCCGCGGCGGCCCGGACCTCGGCCACCCCTCGGGGGTCGAGGTTGGCCGTGGGCTCGTCCAGCAGCAGCAGCTGTGGCCCCATGGCCAGGACACTGGCCAGGGCGAGACGCTGCTTCTGTCCTCCCGAGAGCTTCGAGGTGGGATGGTCCAGGGGCAGGTCCAGTCCCACTGCGTCCAAGGAGTCGGACACCCTGGTCCAGATCTCGTCGCGCGGCACCCCGAGGTTCTCGCACCCAAAAGCCACATCATCTCCCAGACGGGCCAGGACCACCTGGGCCTCGGGATCCTGCATGACCAGTCCCACGCGGTCCCGCGCGGCCGCCGGGGAGAGCCCGTCCAGGGTGAGTTCACCGCTCGACTCGCCCTCGTCCTCGCCACCGAGCAACCCCGCCAGACCGCCCATCAACGTGGACTTGCCCGCACCGGAGGCCCCCAGGAGCAGGACCCGCTCACCCGGGGCGATGTCGAGGTCGACCCCACGCAGTGCCCATGCCTTGCGCCCGGCGTGACGCCACCCCCACCCGCGGGCACGCACCTGCACCCCGTGGAT
>JAKECL010000070.1 GCA_030460725.1 Propionibacterium sp. | reverse complement strand
CCCCGGCGCCCCCCCCCGCCCACCCCCCCCCCCCCGCGCCGCCCCGCCGCGCGGGGGGGGGGGCCCCCCCCCCCGGTGGGGGGCCGGGCCCCCGCAATCACGCCAACTTCCGTCAGCCGGGGGTCGGCGACGATGCCACCGAGCCCCCACCGCTCCTCAGCGCTTGCGGCCGGTGAGTGCCCCCCAGATGAGCAGCACGACCACCGAGCCGACGATCGCCATCACCCAGGAACTCAGTGACCAGAACTTGTCCATCACGTCGACGTCGAAGATCAGGCCACCCAACCAGCCGCCCACCATGGCGCCGATGACGCCCAGGATGAGGGTGGCGAGCCAACCGCCCGGCTGCTCGCCGGGGATGAGGGCCTTCGCGATCGCGCCTGCGATCAGGCCGAGCAGGAGGAATCCCAGGAAACCCATGATGTGTGTCCTCTCGTCAATGCTGATGGGGTTGCTACCCCTCCACCCTCACACAGGTCCCACGCATCCGCATCCGCAGGAACACACCGGGCACGCCACCAGACTCACGCTGCGCGTGACCCGCCTCACTGGGACACTTGTGACCGCGGATCCGCGCACCATCGTGCGCCCGGACGGGGAGGGACACCATGGCCAGGGAATCAGACGCACCGGGCTTCAGTGCCGAGGAACGCGCAGCGATGAAGGAATACGCGCGCGAGTTGAAGACCTCCCGAGCCAAGGGGCGCACCAAGGCCGACTCCGAGGCCGAGGTCCTCGCGAAGATCGCTGAGATGCCCGAGGCCGACCGTGTCATGGCCGAGCGCATCCACGCCCTGGTCAAGGAGCACGCCCCGATGCTGGGGACGAAGACCTGGTACGGAATGCCTGCCTACACCCGCGACGGCAAGGTGGTCTGCTTCTTCCAGGCGGCCGCGAAGTTCAAGGCCCGCTACGCCACCTTCGGCTTCGAAGGGACCGCTGACCTGGACGAGGGTGACATGTGGGCGACCTCCTTTGCGCTGCTCCGCATCGGCCCCGCGGAGGAGCAGCGGATCGTGGAGCTGCTGCGTCGCGCCGTGGACTGAAGAACCGGCGCGGGAACTGGAGAACCCCTGACCATGGGATTCGTCTCCGCAGGTCAGGGGTTTCCCTGGTGGAGCCAACGGGACTCGAACCCGTAACCCCCTGCTTGCAAAGCAGGTGCGCTACCAATTGCGCCATGGCCCCTCTGTGTGGCCCGACATCGACCACGTGACCCACCGTCGCAGACCTCTCGGTCCCACAACCTGTGGTGCGCCGCCCTCGTGCGCCCTGGGGGATCAGACCCCCGAGGGATCGTCGGTGACGGACCTCCACAGCTCGGCATTGGTGGAGAGGTCTTCGCCGATCTGGCGGATGACCAGCCCGATCGCCGCGGCAGCGCCGACGGCCGACAGGGTCGCGATCCACTTCTTCACGGGTGTGACCTCCACTCTCCGCCGACTGCGGATGGTGGGCCTAGATGGACTCGAACCATCGACCTCAGTCTTATCAGGACTGCGCTCTAACCAACTGAGCTATAGGCCCTCCATGCCCTTGCGGGCACCGCACAATGCTACCCGAGGCCCAGCCCGGCAACAAAACCCCGCCGCAGTGAACTGGACCACCGCGCCGACCCTGTGCGCGGATCGGCGCGACTGACGTCACTCGTCCATCAGGGTCACGCGCACCCCACCCACCAGGGATGCGATGACGTTGTACAGCAGCGCTCCCAGGGTCGAGATGGCCGTCATGATGATGACGTTGGCCACGGCGAACACCGTCGCGTAGGACACCACCTTCGGCAACTTCACGTAGTCCAGCAGTGCCACGAACTTTGAGGCGCTGATCTGGTTGAGGAAGTCTTCGATGGAGGCGAAGACATGCATCCCGTCCAGCATCAGCCACACGACGATGGTCGCGATGACAGTCGCGATGCCCAGCGCCACAGACAGGAGGAAGCCGACCTTCATCACCGTCCACGGGTCGACCCGGGCGATCGCCAGGTTCACCTGACGGGGTGCGTCCTCGGAGATCTCGACCTCCGTCTCGACGCCTGCGCTCATTCGTCACCCTCCTCGACATGATCCTGTCCAGACGCTACAGCCTCCGGGCCCTCCCCGTCAGCCGCCCCACCGTCCAGATCCTCGTCCGGCTGGCCGCCGCCCGGGGTCTGCGAGGGCGACGCGACGTCCTGTGCCCCTGCGGTGGCGTCGGCGTCCTCCACCCCGGTTCCCGGCTGACTGTCCGGGTCGCCAGTGCCCTCCTCGGGCAACTCGCGCTCGGTGTTGCGGGTGATGGCGATGATGTGGTCGTCACCATCGGGCCGCGCGAAGATCACGCCCATGGTGTTGCGCCCTGTGGGACGCACGTCGGAGGCACTGACCTGGACCAGCTTCCCGGACTCCGTGATGACCATGACGTCCTCGTCGGGATCCACGATGAGGGCGCCGACCAGAGCGCCCCGCTCCTCCACCAGCTTCCCCACACGCACACCCAGGATGCCGCGACCCTTCGTGGGGTACTCCTCCACCGGTGTCCGCTTGGCGTACCCGCCCTCGGTGACGATCAGCAGGTCGGCACCCTCACGGACCACCTCCATACCCAGCAGCTCGTCATGACCGCGGAAGCGCATGCCCTTCACACCCGAAGTCGAGCGTCCCATGGGACGCAGCTGTTCGTCGGAGGCCGTGAAACGGGAGGCCTGCCCCTCACGCGAGACCAGGATCAGGTCATTGTCGGAGTTGACGATCTGCGCCGAGACCAGCTCGTCAGGCACACCGCCTTCGTCCTCGCGCAGATTGATGGCGATGATGCCCCCCGAACGCGGGGAGTTGTACTCCGAGAGTCGGGTCTTCTTCACCAGGCCGGACTTGGTGGCCAGGACCAGGTACTCCGCCTGGTCGTAGTCCTCGATGGCCAGGACCTGGGCGATGGTCTCCTCGGGCTGGAAGGCCAGGAGGTTCGCGACGTGCTGCCCCTTGGCGTCGCGGCCTCCCTCGGGGATCTCGTAGGCCTTGGCGCGGTAGACACGACCGAGGTTCGTGAAGAAGAGGAGCCAGTGATGGGTGGTGGTGACGAAGAAGTGCTGCACCACGTCATCCCCGCGCAACTGCGTGCCGCGCACCCCCTTGCCGCCACGCCGCTGGGAGCGGTAGGCGTCCGTGCGGGTGCGCTTGGCGAATCCGTCGCGGGTGATGGTGACGACCACGTCCTCCTGGGGAATGAGGTCCTCCATGGACATCTCCCCCCCGTAGGGCAGGATGCGCGTGACACGCTCATCGCCGAACTTGTCGACGATCTGGGCGAGCTCGGTGGAGATGATGTCGCGCTGACGCTGGGGGGTGGCCAGGATGTCCTCGAGGTCCTCCACCCGCGCCCGCAGCGCCTCGTGCTCATCGAGGATCTTCTGACGTTCCAGGGCCGCCAGGCGACGCAGCTGCAGCGCGAGGATGGCATCTGCCTGGACCTCGTCGATCTGGAGGAGATCCATCAAGCCGATGCGGGCCGCATCGGCGGTGGGAGAACGCCGGATCAGGGCGATGACGCTGTCGAGGTCCTCCAGGGCCTTGAGGTAGGCGTCCAGGATGTGGAGACGTTCCTTGGCCTTGACCAGGCGGAACTGGGTGCGCCTCTCGATGACCTCCATTTGGTGACGGACCCAGTAGCGGACGAACCCGTCGAGGCTGAGGGTGCGGGGCACGCCATCGACCAGCGCCAGCATGTTGGCGGGGAAGGAGTCCTGCAGCTGGGTGCGCTTGTAGAGGTTGTTGAGGACGACCTTGGCCACGGCGTCGCGCTTGAGCACGACGACCAGGCGCTGGCCGTGGCGTCCCGAGGTCTCGTCGCGCATGTCGGCGATACCCGAGATCTGCCCGGACTTCACCAGGTCTGCGATCTTGGCGACGAGATTGTCGGGGTTGACCTGGTAGGGCAGTTCCTTGACCACCAGGCACTGCCGACCGTGGATCTCCTCCACGTCCACCACTGCGCGCTGGACGATGGATCCGCGTCCCGTACGGTAGGCGTCCTCGATGCCGCGCCGCCCCAGGATGGTGGCACCCGTGGGAAAGTCCGGTCCTTTGATGCGCGCCATGAGGGCTTCGAGCAGTTCCTCGCGCGTGGCCTCAGGGTGCTCCAGCGCCCACTGCACGCCCGAGGCGACCTCACGCAGGTTGTGCGGAGGGATGCGGGTGGCCATGCCCACCGCGATGCCCTCCGAACCGTTCACCAGCAGGTTGGGGAAGCGGGCAGGCAGGACGACGGGCTCCTGGGCGCGACCGTCGTAGTTGTCCTGGAAGTCGACCGTGTCCTCGTCGATGTCGCGGACCATCTCGAGGGCGAGTGGCGCCATCCGGCACTCGGTGTACCTGGGGGCGGCGGGACCCAGGTTGCCCGGGGATCCGAAGTTCCCCTGTCCGGCGACCAGGGGATAGCGCATCGACCAGGGCTGGACCAGGCGGGCGAGGGCGTCATAGACGGAGGCGTCGCCGTGAGGATGGTAGTGGGCGAGCACATCGCCCACCACGCGCATGCACTTGTAGAAACCCGCAGTCGGGCGGTAGCCGCCGTCATACATCGCGTAGAGGATGCGGCGGTGAACCGGCTTGAGGCCGTCACGCACATCGGGCAGCGCGCGTCCCACGATCACCGACATCGCGTAGGCGAGGTAGGACCTCTGCATCTCCCCCTCGAGGTCGACGGGGTCGACGCGTCCGTGGGGGTCGAAGACCGCGGTGTCCTGAGGGCTCCCGGCGGCATCGCCGTCCTGGGGGGTGGTGCGTGCCTCGTCCGGCTGGGAGGGCTGGTCGCTCACAGTGGGTGTTCTCCTTGGGGTTGCTCAGGCGCGATCAGGCGTCGATGAAGCGGACGTCCTGGGCGTTTCGCTGGATGAACGCGCGACGTGACTCCACGTCGTCCCCCATCAGCAGGGTGAAGACCTCGTCCGCGGCCGCGGCCTCACCGACCTCGACCTGCTTGAGAATGCGATGAGCAGGGTCCATGGTCGTCTCCCACAGTTCCTGGTCGTTCATCTCGCCCAGACCCTTGTAGCGCTGGATGCCACCCTCCTTGCGGTCCTTGGGCATGCGGCGCCCGGCCGCCACGCCCGCAGCCAGCCGATCGTCACGCTCCTTGTCCGTGAAGACGAACTCATGGGGGGCGTTCGTCCACTTCAGACGGTAGAGGGGGGGCATGGCCAGGTAGATGTGGCCGCCCTCGACGAGGGGCTTCATGTAGCGGAACAGGAAGGTGAGCAGCAGGGTCGCGATGTGCTGGCCGTCGACATCGGCATCTGCCATGAGCACAATCTTGCCGTATCGCAGCTTCGCGATGTCGAACTCCTCCCCGATACCGGTGCCCAAGGCGCCGATGAGCGCCTGGATCGTCTCGGAGTTGAGGGCCCGGTCCAGGCGGGCCTTCTCGACGTTGAGGATCTTGCCGCGCAGCGGCAGGATCGCCTGGTGCTCGGGATCGCGCCCCTGGACGGCCGAACCGCCTGCGGAGTCGCCCTCGACGATGAAGATCTCGCACACGGAGGCATCGCGGGAACTGCAGTCACGCAGCTTGGAAGGCATGGCGACCGTGTCCAGAGCGGTCTTGCGACGTGTGGCCTCCCGCGCCTTGCGGGCGGCCACACGGGCCATCTGGGCCTGCGTCCCCTTGGCCACGATGGCGCGGGCATCGGTGGGATGGGCGTCCAGCCAGTCCGTGAGTTGCTGGTAGACCTGCGTCTGGACGAATGTCCGTGCCTCGGTGTTGCCGAGCTTCGTCTTGGTCTGGCCCTCGAACTGCGGTTCGGTGAGCTTGATGGAGATGACGGCAGTCAATCCCTCACGTACGTCGTCGCCGGAGAGGTTGTCGTCGCGGTCCTTGAGGATGCCCTTGTCACGGGCGTAGCGGTTGATGACCGTGGTGAGGGCGGTGCGGAATCCCTCTTCGTGGGTCCCACCCTCCGTGGTGTTGATGGTGTTGGCGTAGGTGTGCACCGAGGAGGAGTAGGAGCCCGTCCACTGCATGGCGATCTCCAGGGACATCGTCCCCTCCGCGTTCTCCGACTCGAAGTCGATGATCTCGGAGTTGATGACCTCCGACTTCTTCGTGGAGTCCAGGAAGGCGACGTAGTCGCGCAGGCCGTGCTCGTACATGTAGGACACACGTCGTACACCGGGCACCGGGTCGTCGGCGGGCCCCGCGTGGTCACCGGTGATCTCGTCGCCCTCGTCCTGGACGCCCTCACGCTCATCCGTCAGGGTGATGCGCAGGCCCTTGTTCAGGAAGGCCATCTGCTGGAAGCGCTGACGCAGGGTCTCGAAGCTGAACTCGACGGACTCGAAGATCTCGGGATCGGGGTAGAAGGTCTGGGTGGTGCCGGTCTCATCGGTCCCCTCCCCACGCACCAGGGGTGTGATGGGGTGTCCGCCATTGGCGAAGGACATCCGCCACACGTGTCCCTGGCGACGCACCTCGGTGTCGACACGGGTCGAGAGCGCGTTGACCACCGAGATGCCCACACCGTGCAGACCGCCCGAGACGGCGTACCCGCCACCCCCGAACTTGCCGCCGGCGTGCAGGATCGTCATGACGACCTCGACCGTGGGCTTGTGCTCGGTGGGGTGCATGTCCACGGGGATCCCTCGCCCGTTGTCCACCACGCGCAGTCCGCCGTCGGCGAGGATCGTCACCTCGATGTGGGTGGCATAGCCGGCCAGGGCCTCATCTACGGAGTTGTCGACGACCTCGTAGACCAGGTGGTGCAGACCCCGCTCCCCGGTCGAGCCGATGTACATGCCGGGCCGCTTGCGCACGGCCTCCAAGCCCTCCAGGACGGTGATGTCGGAAGCACCGTAGGTGTCCTCACCGTTGGGGGTGGCGACCTCGGGTGCGAAGTCGTCCTCGTCCCGGGTCATCCCCGTCGTCTCAGCCACTCAGGCTCCCCTCGTCCATGCATGCGAGCCACGCGCATGCGGGCCACCCTCGGGCCCCGGTCCGGCACATGGCTCGGACCCTTCTCGCGCGCACAGGCGCGCCACGACCATGAAATGTCCTCCCCCATCCTACCAAGGATCCCCGTCCCAGCGGCCTGCCACGAATGCGGGAGTCAGTCTCCTCAAAGGGCTCTGACCTGCATCGATGCACGGATTCCACTGCTGTGTCCGGGGTCACCCCGACGACAATGTCCCCAGCGGCCCACACCGGCCGTCACCGGGCACCACCGCACTCAGCCGTAGGTGTCGCGTGGTCCGCGCCCAGGAACGGACCAACGACCCTTCTTCCACGAGGGCGTCGCGGGTCCTCTCACAACCACCTGGTCCACCACACCGCGTCCCACCTCCTCCTCGATGCGACGTTCGATGTGGGGCAGCAGGAGGCGCAGTTGCTTCGTCCATGCGGTCGAGGAACACCGCACCACCAGGTGTCGCCCCTCGAAGGTCTCGATGTGGCAGTGCTCGGCAACCTGTGCCCCGACGATCTCGGGCCACTTGGCCAGCACGGACCCCATGGCGGAGGGCCCGTCCCACCCCCTGCGGTGGGCCAGGTGACCGAGCACGGGCCCCAGCGCCCGAGGCTCGTCCCACCGCGTCCGGGAAGCCGCGAGTCCCGGTGTCCGACGCCAACGCGTGGAGGAGACCTCGGAAGGGGACCCTCCTCCGGTCAGCGCCGCACTGCCAGACCTCGGATCCC
>JAKECL010000539.1 GCA_030460725.1 Propionibacterium sp. | reverse complement strand
GGGGCGCGGGGCGCGGCGGGTGGCGCCGGGTGCACTCCCCCATCCCGCACGATCCAGTGCCTGTTGGACGACGTCGAGGAGGTGGTCGTGGTCGACACTGCCCGCTGCCGCGACGATCAGTGAGTCGGGTCCGTAGGCCTGCTGGTAGTGGTCCCACACGGCGTCGCGCTCCACGGCGCGGATGGCGTCGGCGGTCCCCCCGACGGGGCGCCCCAGGGGGGTGTCCCCATGGACGGCGAGTTGGAAGGCGTCGTGGACGACCTCGGTGGGGCTGTCCTCAGCCATGGCGAGTTCGTCCAGGATGACGCCGCGCTCCAGGTCGAAGTCGGTGGGCTGCAGGAGGGAGGAGGTCACCATGTCGGTGAGGACGTCGACCGCCATGTCCAGGTCCTGGTCCACGACCCGCGCCCAGTAGGAGGTCGACTCCTTGCCGGTCTCGGCATTGGACTCCCCTCCCACCGCGTCAAAGGCGACGGCGATGTCCAGGGCGGACCGTCTGCGCGTCCCCTTGAAGAGGAGGTGTTCGAGGAAGTGGGTGGAGCCCGCATGCTCGGGTGTCTCGTCTCGGGAGCCGACCGGAACCCACAGGCTCAGGCCCACGGAACGCGTGGCGGGCACCAGCTGGGTGAGCACACGCACCCCCTGTGGCAAGGTGGTGCGCCGCACCTGGGTGTCCCCGTCCGCGAAGGACATCGACGAGGCCGCCGCCGTGGCGGGTGCCAGGGGAAGGTCGATCGGAGCCGGACCGGGGCCCGTCACGGGCGGCGTCGCGGAGGGGAGAGGTCCGGGCCGTCCCGTGGAATCCGTGGACTCCGTGGTCACGGTGTCCAGTGGTGCCGGTGCGGGGGCGGTGCGAGGGTTGTCGTGGCGGGCAGGGGAGGTCACGCGCGCGGCTCCCCGGAGTCAGGGATGGCGGTGGACCCAGGCGTACCGGACACCTGGGTGTGTGCACCATCGGCGGGACGGGTCACGGGCTGCCCCGCGCCTCGTGTGGGTCCAGTGGCGTCGTCGAGGCCTGTCCGCGGGGTGCCACCTGTGGGGTCCGGTGTCAACGGATCTGTCTCGCGGGCAGAGGGGAGGCCTGCGCTCGGGGTGGATCCGGCCGGGACAACGGGCGCCTTCTTGGGCTGGGTGGTGGTGGACGCGGGCCCACCTGTCGACGCAGGGGAGGACCGGCGTGCTGCGGCCGCCTCCTTCTCCGCAGCGAGCTCCTCGGGGCCCGGGATGCCCCCCGTCAGGGCGATGACCAGGGCGATCACGAAGGAGAGAGCCTGGATGCCGAAGTACCAGGCCATCCACTCGAAGCCGACCTCGACCCCCTGTCGCTGGGCGGGGACAGAGGCCAAGGCGACGAAGGCAGAGGACACGACCGCTGCACCTGCCGCCCAGGAGTAGAAACGACGGGGCGGGGTGTGCACGAGGGCGCGGATGAGTCCGAGGACTGCAGCCACCACCAGTGCGGGACATGCGATGACCACCACCGCGCCCACCGTCATGGGTGCGATGCGTCCGGGCGCTGCGTCGGGTACGCCACCCGTGTTCGCCAGCACCAGCCAGGCCAGTGCGGCGAGCACGAAGAGAGCGAGGAACAGGATCGAATCGGTGAAGCGCTTCATGGCCGCCACCTCCATGTCGGGGAATGCCCCGAGTCTAGTGGTCATCACCGGGGCGGCGCCCCCAG
>JAKECL010000538.1 GCA_030460725.1 Propionibacterium sp. | reverse complement strand
GGGTGCGGGTGTGAGGGTCATGGTGGGTCCTTTCTCGTGGTGCAGAGGGGGCGAGGTCGCTGTCCATGCGGGCGGGGCGCGGGCGCAACGTAGGCGGGGTGGATCCGGGTCCATTGTCGGTCCGCACACCGCCCACCGCCGCTGTTCACCGCCGGTCGGTGGGGGTCCTGTGTCAGGTCACGGGCAGCTCCATGCGTCGGGTGGCGCTCTCCGACCGGTTCCGGTGGCGGATCTGTGAGGCGGATGCGGCTGTGAACGTGGCTGGGGCTGGTGCTGTGGCTGTGGCTGTGGCTGGAGTTGTGGCCGTGTCCTGGTCGCCGGTGCCGCCCTCGTACGCGTCGCCCTCGTACGCCTCGCTCCCCTCCGGCTCCCCGAGCGCGAGGGCGGCCGGGGCGTGGAGGATGCGCGCGTTGCCGGGCAGGCGGAGTGCGAAGAGCAGGGCGAAGGAGAGGACGTAGAGGCCGGCCAGTGCGAGCGCGACCCCCTGGTAGCCCAGGGGCGCGACGAGCAGCGCGACGACGGCGGGGCCCACGAAGGCTCCCAGGCCCGCACCCAGGTTGAGGACGGCCAGCGCATTGCCGGTCTCGCCCCGTGCATGGGCCATGACCAGCGGGGTCGTGGGGACATGGGCGGACAGGCCGATGCCCATGGCGGCCATGCCCAGCGCGATCAGCCAGAAGTCCGGGCCCACCAGGTTCGGCACGGCGTAGAGGTAGACCAGGGAGAACGCGCAGAGGGGGGTCGCCGCCCACTGCAGGGTGTTCCTCCACCCCAGACGGTCCCCCAGGATCCCCCACACCACGTCCCCGAGGACCGCGACGATCCCGAAGATCGTGAACAGGACGATCGCCTCCTCGCGGGCCATGCCGTGCACACTGTGGAGATAGACGATGTAGAAGGCCTGGAGTCCGTACTGACCTGCCAGGTTGATGACCTTGACGATGCCGCCGATGCCGACCTTCGGGTGGCGCCACACCACTGAGGCCGCTGAGGCGAGGGACTCCCCGACGCTGAGCCCCTTCGTGGCTGAGGCCGAGGGATGGCGGCGCAGGAACGCCAGCGTGAGCGCGCCACCCAGCCCCGCCAGGACGAAGCCCACCCACAGGGTGGGGATCGCACCCACGCTGGGCAGCAGCAGGGAGGAGAGGTAGGAGCCGATGATCTGCATCCCCAGGGAGAAAGCGAACCAGAACCAGCCCGAGGCCGAGGACTGGCGCTGGGGTGGGGTCACCATCATCATCCAGGTGAGGAAGCCGTAGGCCAGCATCGGGTAGCCGAAGCCGCGCAGCCCGTAGACGAGCATCAACAGGGGGAGGGACCCGGCGTGCAGGCCGACGGTGATGAAGAGGGCGTCGAAGACCAGGAAGGACACCAGTCCGATCTCCATCACACGCCTGGGTCCGATCGCATCGCACAGGGCGCCTGAGAGGAAGGCCGCCAGGGCGACGACCACGCCGTAGGCGGTGACGGTCAGGGAGGCCTGGCCGATGGTGTAGCCGACATCGGTGTGGAGGTAGTCGGTGATCCACACGGCCTCGATCCCGTCACCGATGACGAAGATGACGACGGCCAGGAAGCCGAGGGTCAGGTGGGAGGGGAAACCGATGTGCCGGAGCAGGGAGGTGGCGCCGGTGGAGGAGGTCGGGGTGGAGGAGGACGCTGTACTCGCTGCGGGTGGTGTG
>JAKECL010000069.1 GCA_030460725.1 Propionibacterium sp. | reverse complement strand
TGGGGGCATGCGATTCATCCTGCGACTGCTCGGCAACATGCTCGGCATCTGGGTCTCGACCCTGGTGATCTCCGAGATCACCTTCGACCAGGGCGCCACCACGCAGGAGACGCTCCTGCTGCTGACAGGCATCGCCCTGGTCTTCACACTGGTGAACTCCATTGTCCGTCCCGTCATGCGCGTCGTCGCCTTCCCCCTCTACCTGCTGACCTTCGGCCTCTTCGCACTGGTCACCAATGCTCTGGTCTTCCTGGCGACCGGATGGTTGGCCGAAGCCCTCACCCTGCCCTTCCACGCGGGTGGGTTCTGGGCTGCCCTGGGCGGTGGCACGATCACCGCCATCATCTCCGCCATCGTCGTGGGTGTCCTGGGCAAGGCGGAGAAGGACTAGGTCCACCCGCATCCGCGAAGGCCCCCACCGCGGGCCTCAGGACCCGACACCCAGGCGGCGCGTGTCGAAGACGTGGGACGTCGTCCGGGTCCCCTCACCGAACCCCAGCGTCCGCTCCCGCTCCTGCATCCACGATCGGACCTCCTCGTACCCCGTGGGGACGTCCTCCTCACCCCTTTCACCCGACTCCCCACGCTCCTCCAACCACTCCATGACACGACGGTAGGTGCGCAGGTCGTGGGCACCGGGCGCCTCCTCCCTGGCGTCGGGACCACCTGCGGACATGTCCTCATCCGATGTGCGCCCACCCACGGCGCCACCGTCGAAGTGCACTGTCCGGGCGGCCCCGAGATCCCGGTTCGCCGCCCCGTCCAACCCGGGCACCATGTCGCGCGTGTTCTCCAGGTTGAGCATCTCCACCCCTTCTGCCGGAGCCGCCCCGGCGGTGGGTGAACCCGCGGTGAGCACCGAGGTCACGCTGTAGCGGGCCAGGACCTCCGGGTCGGAGGCCAGTTGGGCGGCCACCGCGCCGCCCTGTGAGTGCCCGACCAACTCCACCGTCTGCCCCGCAGTGACACCTGCCATCTCCATCGCTGCCAGCACTGCACGCGCCTGGTCGGAGTGCTCTCCGGCGACCACCTGGAGATTGGAGAGCATGTCCTGGGGATTGGGGCCGCCCACTCCCCACGCCTGGGTACCGCGGATGACCACGCTCCACGACGTCACTTCCCCCTCCACCCCGGGGGTGCGATGACGCAGCACCTCCACCTGCCCCGCCTCCTCGGCACTGCGCAACCCGCCGATGCGCGCCAGGACCTGTGAGGGGAGACGGGGAGTGGCAGTCCGCCGGGCAGGCGGTCCCGCGGGTGCCACCTCCCGGGCGGGGCCTCCCTGGGCGATGGGGACGAGCCCCGTCAGGGATCCGACGAGGGAGGGCGCCGTGAGGAGACCGAGCCCCATCGGGGTCGCGTTGAGGGACGGTCGACGCGCGGAGGGGTCGGAGTGCACCACACCGTGACGCACCCTGACTCCCACGGGCCTTCCCGTGCGCATGTCCAGGGTGTCCTCGGGCAGTGCAGTGCTCACCTGGACGCCGCGCGTCGGCGCGCCCGACCAACGGCCGAGCCCCAGCCCCCATGACGCCGCCAGCGAGGCCGCTGCCGCAGTCTCCCCTCCGGGCATCCCCCACCACGAGGCCGACGTCGCAGTGGAGTCCCCGGTGGCCTCCCCCGGATCTCGCACACCGCGCCCCAGCGCCATGGAGTGGTCCCCGACCAGTTCGGATGCCGCCCGCAGGTCCATCTGAAGACGGATTCCCGCGGTCATCTCCCCAGTCGTCCGGTCCCCGGAACGGCTGAGCAGCTGGGAGAGGAACGCGCGCACGCCGCCTCCCAGGAAAGGGAGGGTGGGTGCCAGGAGCCAGTCCACCGCACGCCCGGGCACGTGCGCCGCCAGGCCTGCCGGGAGCGCCTCCCCCACGGCCGCCCGGGTGTGCAAGGAACCGATCCCGGTGTCCCACAGGTGGGTGGACCCGGGAGTGAGGGCGACCCACGCCTCCCGGAACTCCGCCGCCCTGCCCTCCGCTCCGAGATACACCAGGGCCGCGAAGGCCAGGGAGTCTGCCAGGGACTCCAGCCGCCTCGCCAGGTCCACCGCACCCTCGCGTGCCGTGACGATGGACTGCAGGGCGACTGCGACCTCCGACGGGGCCAGACCGGCGTGGACCGCGCACCGCTCGGTGGCCCCGTCCAACCTGTCGAGGACGACAGGGACCTCCACCGCGAGCAGACGCACCTGGAGGGCCGCGCGCACCAGGATCTCGGTGTCCACCCGGGTGGCGGCGGAGGTCACCAGCACGTGGTCGGCCAGACGGGGCGGCGAGGGATCGGCCACCATCAGCCTGCTCCGGCGGCCCGGAGAAGTGCCTCGCGCACGGCTCGGTCCACCTGCCCGGCCGCCAAGGCTGCTGCCGCCACGCTCCCCTCCGTCCGCGCAGAGCTGGCTCGCAGGGAGTCCAGCGTCGCCTGTGCTGCGCGTGAGGCCGGACCCTCCCACCCGCTCAGGTCCACGCCCATCAGCGCCTCACCGACTCCCGTCATCACGGACAGGGCGCCGCGCGCACCACCTTCTGCGCCTGTGGGGGACCACGGTCCCCACCAACCGCCCACATCCCCGTCGAACTGCTCGACCGGGGGACGGAAGGGACTCCGCGGATCCCAACCCTCACCCGGTCCACCACCTGCGTGTGCACCCATGTCCTGACCTCCCACCCTGACGGAGCGACCGCCGGGGAGCCGCCTCCACGAAACCTAGGGCGTGCCCGTCGGCCCGGCACGACCCACCACGCCCGGTGTGGACGTCGGTGTCCAGGCCACCACATCTGTGGAGAACTCACCCTCCCGGACAGGACCGCATCCACAGGCCCTGTGCCCCGCACCGCCCGAGAGGTGCCTACGGTGGGGTCATGGACGCATTCCGCAAGTCCGACCATCGCCCGGGGCGGATCCTCTACGAGGTGGCGGGCCTGGCTTGGCTGGCCGACACCCCTCCCGAGGCCGCTCCCGTCGTCCCGGTCCTCGACCACGGAGGGGACTGGCTCGAGGAGCCCCGCCTGCCCGAGGTCCGACCCACTGCTCGTGCCGCCGAGGCGTTCGGGCGCTCCCTGGCCCACACCCATGCCGCAGGCGCCAGCCACCTGGGCGCCCCGCCCCCGCACAACCAGGGTCAGGGATGGATGGGGCTGGCCCACCTGCCGCTGCCCGCCACCCCCGAGGAGTCCACCACCTCCTGGGGTGACTTCTACGCGCGTTTCCGTCTGGCTCCCTACCTGGACGCTCCCGCCTTCACCGCGCAGGAGCGCCACCTCCTCGGGAGACTGTGTGAGCGTCTCTCCTCGGGCGCCTACGACCACGAGCAGCCCGCCCTCGTGCGCGCCTCCGGCCGGGGCGCGGCACGCACGCACGGGGACCTGTGGAACGGGAATGCGCTGTGGACGCGCGAGGGCGTGACGCTCATCGACCCGGCGGCCCAGGGCGGACACGCCGAGGAGGACCTCGCGGCGCTCGCCGTCTTCGGCGCCCCCCACCTGGAACGCATCTGGGCGGCCTATGACGAGGAGTCACCCCTGGCAGAGGGCTGGCGGGAGCGGACCGGGCTGCACCAGCTGCACATGCTCATGGTCCACTGCCAGCTCTTCGGGCGCGGCTACGTCCCCGAGACCCTCGCCCTCGCGCGCCGCTGGGTCTGAGTCGAGCACACTGCGCCCCGCGCTGCGCCCCTCGGCAGCGGACGCGTGGCCACGACCGGGGAGCCGTCTGGAACAATGGGGACATGAGCGAAGACTGGTCGGGCCTCTTCTCCACTGCGGACGGATATGCGGACCTGGCGGCCCGCGGCGAGCCGCTCTCCCCCCTGGACGGACGCTACCGGCCGGTGGTCGCCCGCCTGTCCGACTTCCTCTCCGAGGCGGCCCTGAACCGGGCCCGCGTCCATGTCGAGGTGGAGTGGCTCATCCATCTCCTGGACCGGGGGGCCCTGCCCGGCGCGCCCGAGCTCTCCGACGCGGAACGCGCCTACCTGCGACGCATCCCCGTGGAGTTCGACGACTCCGACATCGAGAGGCTCGCGGGCATCGAGGCCCGCACCCGTCACGATGTCAAGGCCGTGGAGTACCTGCTCAAGGAGTACCTGGACGCTGCGCCCGAGGCACTGGGACCCGGCACCGTCCTGCCGAGCCTGCACGAGGTCGTCCACATCTTCTGCACCTCGGAGGACATCAACAACCTCGCCTACGCGCTCACCGTCAAGGCCGCGGTGGAACAGGTGTGGCTGCCCGCAGCCGATGCGCTGGTCGACCACCTCGCCGACATGGCACGGGCAGGGGCGGCGGTGCCCATGCTGGCCCACACCCACGGGCAACCGGCCACACCCGTCACCATGGGCAAGGAGCTGGCGGTCTTCGTCCACCGCCTGCGCCGCCAGGTCTCCCGCGTGGCGGGAACGGAGTACCTGGGCAAGGTCAACGGGGCGACGGGCACCTGGGCTGCCCATGTGGTCTCCGTACCGGGCGCGGACTGGCCGGCGCTGACGCGCGACTTCGTGGAGTCACTGGGACTGGTGTGGAACCCGATCACCACCCAGATCGAGTCCCACGACTGGCAGTCCGAGCTCTACGGCGACATGGCCCGTTTCAACCGCATCGCCCACAACCTGGCCACCGACTGCTGGACCTACATCTCGATGGGCTACTTCCACCAGAACCTCGCCGCCCAGGGCTCCACGGGGTCCTCGACCATGCCCCACAAGGTCAATCCGATCCGCTTCGAGAATGCCGAGGCGAATCTCGAGGTCTCCACCGCTCTCCTGGACTCGCTCTCCGCCACCCTGGTGACCTCCCGCATGCAGCGCGACCTCACCGACTCCACCACCCAGCGCAACATCGGGGTGGCACTGGGCCACTCCCTGCTGGCCCTGGACAACCTCTCGCGCGGCCTGGCGGGGGTCGACATGGACGAGGCCCGCATGGCTGAGGACCTGGACGCGAACTGGGCTGTCCTGGGTGAGGCGGTGCAGCAGGCGATGCGCGCGGCCTCCATCGCCGGGGCCACCGGGATGGCGAACCCCTATGAGCGACTGAAGGAGCTGACTCGCGGTCACTCGGTGTCGGGGGAGGCCATGCGCGCCTTCATCGCTGACCTCGGACTGCCCACCGAGGTGGAGGAGCGCCTCCTGGCGCTCACCCCCGCGACCTACACCGGGCTGGCCGAACAGGTCGTGGACTTCCTGGACTGAGGGGGTCGTCCCGGGAGTTCCAGCCCCTCAGGGCCTCCACCGCGGGTCCGAGGCCGGGGCGCCGTAGCGGGCATAGAGGTCCGCAGGCCGCGCGATCTCGTCCTCGTACCCCAGTGAGGTCATGTCGGCGAGAGTGGTGGTGGGCTCAGCTCCGGCAGGTCCGGCCGCCAGCAGACGTCCGCGCACCGCCACCGGGGCGAGCTCCGGGTTGTCCCAGGCGGCTCGCGCCACCCGGTCCAGCAGGTCGTGGGCGACTACCTCGGCCAGGGGCTGCTCCAGATGGACGTCGATGCTCACCAACGGCGGCTTCCCGAAGGCCTCGTGGACCTGGACGTCCACGGAGGGCACCTGACCGTGGTCCCCGTGTGCTGCGGTGTCGCCCTCGACCGCCGCGGTGACCATGCGCCGGATGCGCTCCGAGCGCCCACCCCGGTGGGAGGGGCGCAGCGAGCGCAGGGCCATCCCCACACCCAGGGCACCCAGCCCCGCCACGCCCACCAGGACGGGGTTGTCGATCTGCGGGAGTCGTCGGGAGGGCCGCGCGGCCCCTTTGTTCACGGGTATGGAACCCCGTCTGGCGCCGAACACGGCGCGCACCCCCCGATGCCAGTCCTCAGTGCCGGTCATGACTCTCACCCTCTCCTGGTTCCGTGTCGCTGGTCGGTGGAGGTGCCGTCCCCACATCCTCTCCCCCGGTGGGGGTGTCGCGCTGCGGGAGTGCCGCCGTGCCCGCCTGATCTGCGGGGGAGCCGGACGGTGGCTGGGCGGTGGCGGTGGCGGTGGCCCCGGCTCGGGCTCCGGGCCCGGCTTCGGCTCCACCCTCGACGCTGGGGTCGCCGGTGCGGTGGAGCACCGACTCCAGCGTGCCGCGCAGGTCTCCGGCAGCCGTGGCGAGGGAACGCCCCACCTCCTCGGCCCGGCTGGTCGCGCGCTCCTGGAGCACCGACAGGTCGGGGAGATCGGCGAACTCGTTGCGCCACTCCCCGCTCAGCCGGTCGAGGACCTCGGTGCCGTTGGGCAGCACATGGGACAGATCGGGCAGCGTGACCAGGGGGTTGGGCGCCCAGTCCTCCTCGTAGTCCACCGGCTCCCAGTCGGGCCGGTCGATCTCCACATAGGTGTTCCAGGTGTCGGACCCCGTGGGCTCCAGGAGGTCCTGCCAGATGTCGAAGATCATGACGCGGGTGGACTCGCCCTCGTGGGGGAGGAAGGCCTGCAGCGCGCGGATGGTGTCGGCGGCCCGACCCCAGGGGGCGACCTGGGTCTTGCGCTCGGCCTGGCGCAGGGTCTCGGTGTAGGTGGAGGAGGAGTGGGCGTAGTAGAGGGGGCCCCGACGAGGGCGCACCAGACGCCGCCCGATGGTCACCCGCTGGTCCGGCGCCCTCTGGGGTGTCCCATCGATGGAAGGCACCACATCCTGGTCATGCGCCACCGCGAGCATGGTGACATCGGGTCGGATGCGCAGGCGCCGAGAGGGTGTGCCCAGGGAGACCACGGCGACGACGTCCACACCCACCTCCTCCGGGTCGGCCGCCGCAAGCGCGGTCGCCACCATTCCTCCCTGGGAGTGACCGCAGATGAGGACGCGCTCATGTGCCCACTGCCCACGTGGGATCCCCTCGGCGCGCATGGCCGCGTGGAGAGCCTGGACGGTGCCGACCCTCATGGCGGAGGGCACGTTGAGGACCTCGCGGATGTTGGTCTCGGTGTCGGCAGGATTGGGGGTGGAGGATCCGCTCATGTGGTCGGTACCGGGCAGGGACACCAGCCACCGGCGGTCCTCCCCCTCCCCCACCCGCGTGATCTTCACGGCCTGGCCGTATGCCATGACCCAGTAGAGGTCGTCGATGTCGGCGGACATGTCACCCAGGGAGTCCGGCGGATCGAAGCGCCGCACAGCGGGAGTGGGATGCCCCTGGGGCAGGGGGAGGTTCGGCCGCTTGTCACCCGGAGCCGCGGAGTCGTGGAAGGCCTTGGCGTGGACCTCTCCACCCCGGAAGTGGCCCAGAGCGGTGCCCACAGCCAGCATTGTCGTCATCAGGGAGTCATAGCCGCGCCTGGGCACCAGCGGAAGCATGGCTGCCGCCCGCCCGTCACGGTCGGCACGGAGGGCGATGCGCGCCCGCAGGTAGGCGCGCCCCACCGCCGTGACCTTGCGCGCGGAGGCAGCCACCGACCGGATGAGCAGGGTGTCCAGACCCGGTTCGTCGAAGAAGAGGCGCTGCGAGCGCTCCAGGATCTCAGCGCCCTCCTCCTCCGAGTGGACGCGCAGCAGGTTGCGGATCCCGGTGGGCAGCAGGGGCGCCTCGGCTGCGGTCGCCACCAGCGCATTGAGGGCGAGCACCGGGGCAAGGGGAGCCAGGCGGGTGTGGAGGTACGAGGGCGGGAAGGCCTGGGGAACGCGACGGGAGGGATAGAACGACGGCCTCGGACGCGCCATGGTCACCCTCCTCCCGACACTTCAGAGCCCTCACGCGGACTCCGGCACGGTGAACAGCCTATCCATCGCGCCGAATCGTGCGACATGCCCGGGGCGCCACCGCCTGCCAAGCGCCCCGCGA
>JAKECL010000537.1 GCA_030460725.1 Propionibacterium sp. | reverse complement strand
GGGTCAATCACGGGATGCACCCGTCCTCTCAGTCGGTGGCGCGGTCCCTCTGGGCGCGCGCGGCGTCCTCCGCCACGCGGACCATGGTGTCGGCGCGGATCTCCGCCTCCCTGGTCGGTGTCATCGGGCCGCGTCCCGGCGCGTACATCTGCGGCCAGATGCGCACCGCCCGGGTCACGAAGAAGAGGGCGACGAGGAGCGTGAGGGTGAGGGGGTAGCCGGGGAGCCGTGCGTGGTCCACGGCTGTCAGGAGGTCGATGACGGCCAGCATTACCAGTCCCGCCAGTGCACTCATGGCTGCCGGACCCTCACTCCACCACGCTCCGCTCCACGCTGATGGGACTCCGACGATGCCTCCGATGAGCATGAAGCTCGCGGCGAAGATGGTCGCGACGTCGTGTGCTGGGCGGTCGGTGAGGATCAGGAGTGCAGACGCGGTGAGCAGAAGGTAGACGCACACCATGACGGCGGTGACGGTCCTGGGCTCGTGGAGGCTGCCCCACATGCGGCGGTACCAGCGGGGGGCCATGGCTCAGTGCTCCGGCGTGTAGGGCACCGCGGTGACTCCACCTGTCGATGCCGTGTCTGTGGGGACTGGGGTCTCGCTGGTCCCCGTGACCGTGCCCTCGACAACGCGCGGCTCACCGCCGGGAGTGACGCGGCCGATCCAATCGATGACGCCGAGCTTCTTCAGGAGGGCGAAGGCCACCGTGGCGGTGGCGATGATGACTGAGGCCTGACTCCACACGAGCTGGGCGGTCAGCGGGTAGGCACCAGCCCACCACAGGGCCAGAGACAGGATGATGCCCGCGACGATCACGAGAGCGAGACGACGAGAACGTGTCCACGATGGGCGGTCGAGGGCGGCCTGGATCGTGGGCCAGACGAGGCCGACGATGACAGCCCACCCGAGCGGGTCGAACGAGAGATCAAGCTGGGGGAGAGACATGGGGGTGCTCCTTTCAGAGCGGTTGGTTGGCGATGGCCTCGACCAGGACGGTCAGGACGTGGAGGAGGCGGGTGAGCTGGATGCCCACGTAGACGCACCACGCGAGTGCTCCCACCGCCACTCCGCACACCAGCGCGGTCAGGGTGACGGTGAGAGCCTCACGGGCGGGATCAGAATCCGCGTCCCGCATTGAGGTCCTTCTGGATCTGCATCACGCACTGGCTGTACTCATCGATCCGCCCGTCAACCGGAGTGCCCTTGTAGGCCTGGATGCTGCTGATCGTGCCGGATCCGATGAGGCGGTCAGGCGCTGCTCCGACCTTGCGCTGGATGGCCTCGATGAGCTGGGACCCCTCGGCATCCTCGGAGTTCACCCACTCCCAGCCGGTGCCCAGACCTGGGTTGCGGGACTCCCAGTAGACGTCCTGACTGGAGACGGTCTTGTCGGCGGGCGTCCCCAGGGCGATCTGCATCCAGTAGCTGGTCAGCTCGCCCCACCAGCCGTCCACCTTGAGGTTCGGGCCCGATGTGGCGGGGACGGTGGTGGGAGATCCGTCGTAGTAGGGGCGGATCACGTAACGCACGTCATCCCAATCGCGGATGCGGCGATACACTCCATTGCCTGCCGACTGACTTCCAGCACTGCCCGAGGACGTGTTGCCTTCGATGGCGATGACGACAGAGTCACTGGACGGGTCCAGGCACAGGCCCGTGTGGTCGGTTGCCATGGTCCCGTAGT
>JAKECL010000536.1 GCA_030460725.1 Propionibacterium sp. | reverse complement strand
CGCACCTGCGCGGAGTCGTCAGCCCAGTGCGCCACGGGCGGAATCCATGGGCAGCGCTGGCGCTCGCGGCCCCGACGTGACAGATTTGACGTGAATGACCAGCGACCCCACGGAGGAGACATGGCCAACCCGGTGTTCAACCGCCTCGAGTCGGAGTGGAAGGAGACCACCCCGGCGGGCTACCCGACGATGCCCGGATACCAGCCCGGCACGGGAGCGGCTCCCGGCGCCACGGACCCCAGGTTCCCCTACGGTGCGGCGGGAGCCGCGCAGGCATCCCGGAGCCAGCAGGTTCCCACCTATGACCAGAGGGCCCTGGATGAGGCCGAGCGCTCCTTGGCGGGTCCTTCGGCCGATGCGGTGGACCGCGGGCGGATGACCTATGACGATGTCATCGTCAAGACTGCCTTGCTCTTCGCCGTCCTGGTGGTCGGGGCAGCCGGCACCTGGATGGCCACGGTGTCCAACCCGGGGCTCGGCGCCATGCTCATGGGCGTCGGCATGCTGGTGGGATTCGTCCTGGCCATGGTCAACATCTTCTCCCGCACCATCCGCCCCGCCCTGATCATCGCCTACGCGGCTGCCCAGGGCCTGGCCATGGGTGGGCTCTCCGCCGTCATGGAGATGCAGTACCAGGGGATTGTCGCCCAGGCCGTGCTGGCCACGGCCTCCATCTTCGCCGTCACCCTGCTGCTCTTCGCCTCGGGCAAGGTGCGCAACTCCCCCAAGCTTGCGCGCTTCACCCTGATCGGCCTGATCGGCATCCTCGTCTACCGTGTGCTCAACTGGATCCTGGTGCTGACCGGGGTGTTCTCGACACCCGGCGGCATGAACGACGCGGTGTTCCTGGGCATGTCACTGGGCACCGTGGTCGGCGTGCTGGCCGTCCTCATCGGTGCAGCCTGCCTGATCCAGGACTTCGACCAGGCGAAGGTCGGCGTCCAGATGGGCGCTCCTGCGAAGTTCGCATGGTCCTGCGCCTTCGGACTCATGGTCACGGTGGTGTGGATGTACGTCGAGATCCTCCAGCTCTTGGCCCGCATGAGGAACTGACCTGGGAAGTCCGGGTATGTCCCGGCTGACCTGTACGTCATCCACGCACCACTGAGGAGAACACATGGAGAACATCACCGTCACCGGCGACTTCGGTCGCAAGCCCGTCGTCGAGTTCGCGGGGGCCGAGCCCTCCGAGGACCTGCTCGTCGAGGTCCTGCACGAGGGCGATGGGCAGGAGGTCGAGCCCGGTGACCAGATCCAGTGCCACTACCTGGGCCAGGTGTGGAATGGCAAGGTCTTCGACACCTCCTTCGACCGCGGTCAGGCCCTGGCCTTCCAGATCGGAGTCGGCATGGTGATCCGGGGGTGGGACGACGGTCTGGTCGGGCAGAAGGTCGGTTCCCGGGTCCTGCTCTCGATCCCCTCGGAGTACGGCTACGGGGACAGGGGCGTGCCCCAGGCGGGTATCGGTGGCGGGGACACACTGGTCTTCGTCACGGACATCCTCGGAGCCCACTGACCCCGAGCTCCATCCCCCGTCCCTTCCCTTCCCTGGCGAAGTCCGTCCAGTTTCCTGGCGAAGTCCGTCCAGTTCTCTGGCGAAGTCCGTCCTGTTTCGCGTTGAGGTCCCCCCACCGACCCCACCCGGGGGGCGACGGGGGGCCCAAGTTTTGGGACCCCCGACGGGACCCT
>JAKECL010000068.1 GCA_030460725.1 Propionibacterium sp. | reverse complement strand
CCCCCCCCCGCCCCCCCCCCGTTGTTTCAAACCCCCCGGACTCCCCCGACGGCATCGCGCGAAGTGTCCGCCCGCCTCACCGAGGCACTCCCCGTGGGCATCCAGGTGGGCCTGGACCAACTGGGCACTCCCCTGGCCGAGGTCGAGTGGGTGGTGGTGGACCTGGAGACCACGGGCATCGGCGTGGGGGCCTCCATCACGGAGATCGGTGCCGTACGGGTGCGCGACGGCGAGGTGGTTGATGAGTTCCAGACGCTGGTGGACCCCGGGGAGCCGATCTCCCCGCGCATCACGGCCCTCACGGGGATCACGACCTCCATGGTCACAGGGCAACCCAGCATCGACGCCGCCTACCCTGAGTTCGCCCGCTGGGCCGGGCTCGAGGACGACCACGGCTTCGCGGTGAGTGATCCTCCGTGTGTGCTGGTCGCCCACAATGCCTCCTTCGACATCGGGTTCCTGCGCCGCGCGGCACGCTCCACCGGCCACGAATGGGCGTCACCGCGGGTGGTGGACACCCTGGCACTGGCGCGCGTGGCTCTGCCCCGCCCCCTGGTGCGCAACCACCGCCTGGCCACGCTCGCCGGACACTTCGCCACAAGTGAGCAGGACCGGCACCGGGCACTGGGGGACGCCCGCACCACCGTGGAGGTCCTCCACGGTCTCATCGAGGTTCTGGCCCCGTTGGGTGTGGGGACCGTGGAGGACATGTCGACGGTGGGTGCCCCGGTTCCCGCCCGACGCAGACGACGTGTGGCGTTGGCCGATGACCTGCCCCGCTCCCCCGGCGTGTACCGCTTCCTCGACGCCGCGGGAGCACCCCTCTACGTCGGATCCGCCACCAACCTGCGCTCCCGAGTACGTTCCTACTTCACGGCCTCGGAGTCGAGGGCGAAGGTGCGACGCATGCTTGACCTCGCCGCAGACGTACGGGTGACGGCCACCTCCACCCTGCTGGAGGCCCGCGTGGAGGAGCTGCGCACGATCCGCGCGCTCCATCCCCTGTTCAACTCCGCCTCCACCCACCAGGACCAGACCCGGTGGGTGGTGGTGCGCGGCGAGGGGATGGAGATCGTGCCGGTCCTCGCCACCGACCTGGCACCTGATGCCCTGGGACCATTCCGTGGGGCCTCACGCGCCGGGCGCGCCCTGGAGGCCCTGAGACTGACCTATGCCGACGGTGCGGGGCACCCCCTCTCGCAGGGCCGGACACTCGACCCCGCGCGGCTGGAGGAGTTGACGGGTGCGCTGCGCGGCGAGCACTGCGAGGTCGTCGATGTCCTGGTGGAGCGGATGTCCCGGGCGGGTGAGGCCCAGGACTACGAGGGGGCCACCCGCTGGAGGGGGCTGCTCCAGGACTACCTCCACGGATTGCAGCGCAGGGCCGACGTGCTCCCCGTCTCCACCGCCGCGCGCGTCGTGTGGGCCCACCACCTGGATGCGGGGGGATGGACCCTGCATTCCGCCTCCTGGGGTCGTCTGCTGCGCACAGTCACCACACCTGCGCACACGTCCCCACTGCCCTGGGTGGACTCACTGGTGGAGGAGGAGACACCGCCGCGCCCCGCAGTCTTCCTGTCCGGGACCACGTGGGAGGAGGCGCGCCTGCTCACGGGCTCGCTCACCTCTGCGGGTGCGCGTCTGGTCCACTGGGAGGGGACCACCCCTCTGGCGGGCTCGGTGGGCTCACCTCTGGCGCGCACGCAGCTCCTGGGGCGGCTGGAGGATGTGGGACGTCGGGGTCATTGAGCGGCAGGACGCCTCGGGCCCACGGCCCGGTCCGGGCGCCACTCGGGACGCGCTGGCCCCTCGCGTCCCGGCAGGGATCTGACGTGGGATGATCGTCGCGGACAGATCCAGCTCCTGGGAGGGAACCCATGCTCACCGCAATCGTGCTCATCAACGCCGACGTCGATGCCATCCCCGAGGTCGCGCAAGCCATCGCCGACCTGGACGGAGTCAGCGAGGTCTACTCCGTCACGGGCGACATCGACCTGGTGGCACTGGTGCGTGTGCGGGAGTACGACGACCTGGCGGTCGTCGTCTCCGACCGTCTGGGCAAGGTCGCAGGTGTGCGCTCCATGCGCACCCACATCGCCTTCCGTTCCTTCTCCGCGGTGGATCTGGAGGAGGCCTTCCACCTGGGACTGGAATGAGCCGAGGCCGCCGGGCAGCCCGTCCACGCCGGCTCGCCCGGCCCCGAGGGCCTCGGCATCTGCCGAGCCGGGCGCTGCTGCCCGTCTCCCGGACTCAGCGCCGTGTCGCTGCGATCCAGCGGGTCAGCACATCGTTGGCGGCTCCGGAGTCGATCGACGCAGCTGCCTCCTCGACACCTGCTCCGAGGCGTGTGACCAGGTCGAGGGCGCCCTCCGTCGGATCCTGGGAGAGCGCGTAGGACACGATGCCCGCAGCGGCGTTGAGCAGGACCGCATCACGAACGGGACCCGCGGCTCCCGCCAGGACGTCCAGCGCAACCTGGGCGTTCTGCGTGGCGCTTCCTCCCTGCAGGTCTCCAACGCTCGACCTGGGCAGACCGAAGGCCTCCACCGCGTCGAACTCCGCGTACTCCACGACACCGCCACTGACCTGCCAGATCTGACTGGACTCCGTCGTGGTCAGTTCGTCGAGGCCACGCTCGTGGCCCCTGAACACCAGGGCGGAGGTGCCGCGCGCGGCGAAGACCCCCGCCATCAGCGGGGCGTTGGCCTCCTGGGCGACACCCACCGCGGAGGCTGCGGGTCGGGCGGGATTGGTCAGGGGACCCAGGACGTTGAAGACCGTGGGGAAAGGAAGCTGCCGGCGCACTCCTGCTGCGAATCTCATGGAGGGGTGGAACTTGTTCGCGAAGAGGAAGGTGATGCCGACCTCCTCGAAGACCTCACCCACCTCCTGTGGCGCCAGGTCCAGGTTCAGACCCAGGGCCTCCAGGACATCCGCGGAGCCCGAGGCCGAGGTCGAGGCCCGGTTCCCGTGCTTGACGACGGGGACGCCCGCCCCCGCCAGGACGATGGCGGACATCGTCGAGATGTTCACGGTGTGGGCGCGGTCCCCGCCGGTGCCCACGATGTCGAGCACCTGGTCCGCGACGTCGACGGACTCGGCGTGGTCCTGCATGGCGTCCGCCAGTCCGTGCACCTCACTGACACCGGCACCCTTGGCACTGAGTGCCGTGAGGAAGGACGCCAGGCGCACATCACCCAGCTCTCCCGTCATCACCTGGTCCATGACCGCATAGGCCGTCTCCCGGTCCAGGTCGCGGCCCGCCAGGAGGTCGCCCATCACCTCCGCCCAGGTCGTCACAGACGGCCCCCCAGCACGGCCGCCAGGGTCTCCTGCAGGACGATGGGGTCCAGGGGATCCGGGACGGTGGCCGTGGCCCCCGCCCAGGTGGCCAACCAGTCGTCCTGCTGGCGGGCGGTGAGGATGATCACCGGCGGGACGTCGTCAAAGGTCTCCGCGATCTCACGAGCCAGGGACATACCCCCCTCCTTCGTCGCCTCCCCGTCGAGGACCAGGGCCGCGAACGTGCCGGAGCGCATGAGCTCCAGCGCCCCAGCCGGGGTGGCGGCCTGGGACCATTCGACCCGCGGGGAGTCCTTGCCGGGACGCAGTCCCACACCGTCCATGACGGCCTTGCGGGTGTCGATGTCGTCGCTGTACAGCAGGACGCCGACGGTCTGCTCGCTCACGTGTGCTCCTCCGGGGAATGGGGCGCGCCGGGCGCCCGTGGATCAACGAGGTCATTCTATGCGCCGGTGGGGGGGGGCGCCCGCGCTGGCCCCCCCCCCCGGGCGGGCGCTAGGGGGGGGGCGGCCCTGGCCCCGGGGGCCGCGGGGTCACCCCCCCCCCGCCGCGGGGGGGGGGGGGGGGGCCCCCCGCCCCCCCCCCCCCCCCCCGGGACTGCAGATCGGGCTGCTCAGCCCTTCGACGAGGTGCCGTGGAGGACACCGATGATGTCGACCACCATGACGGTGGCCTTCGACGCCGACGGATCTGCTCCCGACTGGGAGGCATCGGCCGTGGCGGCATAGGTGATGAGCAGACGGGAACCGACGGTCTTCCCGACGACCTCCGTCACCCCCGGGCTCAGCATCTGGGCATTCTGGGTCGTCCAGGTGCTCATCGCCGGCTCGGAGTCCCCGAAGTAGCTGCCGACGGCCTGGTAGACGACGTAGTCGGTGTCCGTGATTGCCTCCCCCTTGCCTGTGGCCAGGGTCGTCACGGTGTCCCCGGGGGCGGTGTCCCCGGAGAACTCCAGCTTCGGCTCGCTCCCCAGGTCGCCCGTGACCGTGATGCCCTCGGGCGTCGCGTCCTTCGTGGCGCTGGCGTCGGAGAGGGCCGAGGTGTCGGAGGGATCCAGCGCGTCGATGATGTCGACGACGAAGACGAGCGTGGCATTGGCCGGGATGGTGGCTTCCTTGCCGCTCTGTGCATCCCCGGAGCCGGTCTCCCCGTAGCCCCACTCCGCCGGGATGACGAGCTGGACGCGGTCACCCACGTGCTGGGAGGCGAGTCCGTACTTCCAGCCCTTGATCACCTGGTCCAGTCCGAATGCCGCGGGACTGCCGGAGGTGAAGGAGGAATCGAAGACCTTGCCGTTCCACAACGCCCCGGAGTAGTTGACCAGCAGGAAGTCATCTGAGGTGACCTCCGCCCCGTCCCCCTTCGAGAGTGTGCGCGCGGAGATGGTGGTCGGTTCGGTGCCGGTGCCGGCCGAGATCGTCGGCTCCTGGCCGAAGTCACCCGTCACGTCGGGGAAGTTCGCGTCCCCGGAGCGGTCCACCTCGGGGACGACCTCCCCTGACTGGGCACTGCCCGACTGCCCGGACTGACCGGACTCGGAATCGGAGGAACAGGCCACGAGGCCGAGAGAGATCGCGAGGGTCGCGCACACGGCGAGACCCTTCATCAATGGGTTCGTCATCGGCTCAGTGGAACGATTCTCCGCAGGCGCAGGTGTTCTGTGCATTGGGATTGTCGATGGTGAAGCCCTGACGCTCGATGGTGTCGGCGAAGTCGATGGTCGCACCCGCCAGGTAGGGCACACTCATGCGGTCCACGACGACCTCGACTCCGTCGAAGTCGCGAACGGCGTCTCCGTCCAGGACCCGGTCGTCGAAGTAGAGCTGGTAGATCAGGCCGGAGCATCCCCCGGGTTGGACGGCGATGCGCAGACGGAGGTCGTCGCGTCCCTCCTGCTCGAGCAGGCTCTTGACCTTCGCAGCTGCGACGTCGGTCAGCAGGACCTCGTGGGTCGGCAGCTCGGTGGTGGTGTCGGACATGGTGCTCCTCGATCTGTGTCTCGTACGTCCTCGTTGTCGCTTGTCAGCCTACGTCCCGGTCCCTGTGACCGCCATGGGGGTCAGCTGGGAGTTCGCCCACGGCGCACTGCCGGGAACGGATGCCGGCGGCGGTTCCCGGGGGTGGTCATGTGTGGGGGGCGACCCATGTGCGCGCCACCCTGGAACCTGCCAGGCGCAGGTCGCCTGGTTGCGTTCCCGTGGTGATCACGCCGTGGAGACCCCACTGCGCAGCCTCATGGGCGGAGAGACTCGTCTCGCGCCCCACGGCGACCACCGGCAGCGCATGGACTGCGGCCGCCGCAGTCAGCGTGTCCACCAGGGCGTCGGCCAACTGTGGTGAATGCAACAGCGGTTCGACCACCACGACCAGCTCGCACTCAGCGCTGCGGGCGTCCAACCCCGTGACCTCACGCAGGAGGTCGCCCGTGGGCACGACACGCGCACCGAGGGCGGCGAGCACCGCACCCGCACCCCCTGCGGCACCGGAACCCGGCAGGCGGGAGGGGTCCGACCATGAAGCGCTCCCGGCCACCGGCAGCGTGCGTCGCGGAGCGGGTACGTGGGCGAAGAAGCGTGCCAGGGCAGCTGTCAGCTCCCTGTCCTGGACAGCGCGGGGGGCGAGGTCGATGCCCGTGGCCATGACGGAAGCGAGCCCCAGCAGGGGGCGCAGGGTGGAGGCCGCAACCAGGATGTCGCGACCCGCGATCATCCGGCGTGCCGCCTCCAGCGCCTCCGGTGCCACCCGATCCAGAGCCGCACTGCGGGGCAGGGTCATGCCCGAAAGCACCTCCAACATGCCCAGGCCCGCGTCGACGTCGATGTTGTGCCCCCCCTCCACCACAGGGGTGCGGCCGGCCTCCAGCGCGGCAAGGACCTCACATCCCGCACGTCGGGTCGTCTCCTCCCAGACGCCCACGACCACGGGGACCAGGTCGTGGGATCCCCCCTCCTCCAGCGCCTCCCGGAAGGCTTCACCCGCGCCGAAGGGCAGGGTGTCCACCCGTGTTCCGGGTCGGGACTCGAGCATCCCCTGCCCCACCTGCTGCAGTGCACGGCCAGCCGCACCGGGTCCGGTGTCCTCCCAGCGGCCCGCCAGCAGGACGCGTCGAGCCACGTCTCAGGCGTCCTCGGCCAGACGCGCCAGCAGCAGCGCCTCGGCCAGTACCGCGGCCTCCAGGTCTGCAACGGACTGGGATTCGTCCTCGGAGTGGGCGTTGGTCAGTGGATCCTCCACGCCGGTGACGACCACCTGTGCCTCGGGGAACGTCTCCTGGAAGTCGGAGATGAAGGGGATGGATCCTCCCACCCCGATGTTCACCGCGGGGACTCCCCACGACTCGCCCAGTGCCCAGTGGAGATCAGCCGCCAGCTTCGTCGTGAGATCCGCACGGTATCCGGGCCCGTACTCCTCAGGAGTCACGGTGACACGCGCCCCGAAGGGAACGTGGGACTCCAGGTGGGCCACCAGCGCCGCCATGTCACGACGAGGGTCGTGCCCGGGCACGGTGCGCATCGACAACTTGAAGCGCGCGTCGGGGGCGATGGTGTTGGAGGCCTGGTCCACGGTCCTGGCGTCGAACCCGATGACGTTGATCGCAGGCTTCGTCCACACCCGTGCCGCCAGATCGCCGGTGCCCGCCAGGTGCAGCCCGTCCACAGTGCCCGCCGCTGCACGGAACTCCTCCTCGGGCCACTCGACCTCAGCCGTGGACTCCCCACCCAGACCTGCCACCGCGACATCTCCGGACTCGTCGTGCAGGGAGGCGATGAGATGTGCCGCCAAGGTCACGGCGTCCAGGATCGGGCCACCGAAGGCACCCGAGTGAACGGCGTGATCCAGGACCTCCACCCGCACTGTCGCCGTGCAGTTGCCGCGCAGGGTACTGGTGAGTGCGGGTTCCCCCACACGCCAGTTGTTGGAGTCGGCCACAATGATGACGTCGGAGCGCAGGCGCTCGGCGTGGGTGGTGAGGAAGTCGTGGAACGACGGTGACCCGACCTCCTCCTCGCCCTCGATGTAGACGACCACGTTGACGCCCAGGTCCTCTCCCAGGGCACGCAGCGCTCCCAGGTGGACGATGATCCCCGCGCCGTCGTCGGAGGCCCCACGTCCGTAGATGCGTTGGGCGGCGCCCTCACCACGGATCTCGGCCACGAAGGGGTCGCTGGACCAGCGGGAGACGTCACCGGTGGGCTGGACATCGTGGTGGGCGTAGAGCAGGACGGTGGGTGCGCCCTCGACGGCGCGGCTGCGAGCCACCACCGCCGGGCGTCCGGATGTTCCGTCGGGATTGCTCCCGTGCAGGCACTCGGCATCCAGGCCGAGGGCGGCGAAGCGGTCACGCACGTGTTCGGCCGAGGCCCGGACGTCGTCCTGGTGGGCGGGGTCGGAGGAAATGGAGGGGATGGCCACCAGGTCCGAGAGCTCCGTGAGCAGGTCGGGGAAGATTCCTGCGA
>JAKECL010000535.1 GCA_030460725.1 Propionibacterium sp. | reverse complement strand
CCCCGGCATTGTCCCCGCATCCCGGGCCGACGAGGATGTCACCCCACCCGCGGGCGGGATCCCCGTGACCGGCCACGTCCCAGGGGCCGAGGATGCGTGGGAGCACCACCGTCTCGGCGTCCGCCTGCTCCCGGCGCAGGGCATGGGCGAGGATGTCGCGCCTGTAGCCGCCCTCCTCGCCCCCCTCCGGCGTGCCGGCCGCAGCGACCTCGCGGTCGGTGTAGCCGGTGCCCGAGGCATCGGAACGGTCCGTCGTGAGCGTCCGCAGCCCCTGGGCCCCCATGAACTTCCAGGTCAGCCAGTCGTGGGGCAGGCACACGGCCGCGATGCGCGCCGCATTGTCGGGCTCGTGGTCGGCCAGCCACCGCAGCTTGGTGACGGTCAGGGAGGCCACGGGGACGGAGCCCACCGCCTCGGCCCACCACGCCGCCCCGCGCGCGGCGTCGCCCTCGCCCATCTCCTCCACGAGGGCGGCCGCGGCCCCTGCGGAACGGGTGTCGTTCCACAGCAGGGCGGGGCGGATGACCTCACCCGCGGAGTCCAGGCACACCATGCCGTGCTGCTGGCCTCCCACGGACAGTGCCGCGACGTCGTCGAGGCCGCCCGCCTGGTCGACCGCCTGGAGGAACGCCTCCCACCAGACATCGGGATGGACCTCGGTGCCCTCGCTGTGCGCCGCCTTCCCCTGGCGCACGACCGCTCCCGTGGCCGGGTCGAGGATGACGACCTTGCACGACTGCGTCGAGGTGTCGACACCTGCCACAAGGCGACGTTGCTCGCTCATCGGAGTCCTCTCCTCCACCACCGGGTGCGACCGCCGCGGCGGTCAGGCCCGACCCAGGGTGTCGACGATGTAGTTGTTGACCGTCCCCTTCACGGACTCCAGGTGGTCGGAGCCGATGCCTGCCAGCACGGACTCCTGGGTCACGTCCAGGGAGTGCGCCTCGAGGCTGGCCAGGGTCGCAGTCCCCGCCTCGATCTCGACGCCCACGCCCTGGTCGAAGGAGGAGTAGCGCTGGGCGACGAGATCCTCGATGTAGCGGTCCTCGTGCATCTCGGCGGCCACCAGCAGACCTGCGGCGTAGGAGTCCATGCCGACGACGTGGCCGCGGAAGAGATCCTCGGCGGTGAAGGAGGTGCGCCGGGGCTTCGCGTCGAAGTTCAGGCCGCCGTGAGGTCCGATCCCGCCCTCGTCGAGGATCTCCCACATGACCGCGGTCGTCTCGTAGAGGTCGGAGGGGAACTCGTCGATGTCCCAGCCGATCAGCTTGTCGCCCTGATTGGCGTCCAGGGAGCCGAGCATGCCGGCGGCCCGTGCCACCCGGACCTCGTGCTGGTAGGTGTGGCCCGCCAGGTTCGCGTGGTTGCCCTCGAGGTTCAGCTTGAACGCATCCGCCAGGCCGTAGGTCTGGAGGAAGGCGATGGTCGTCGCCGCGTCGAAGTCGTACTGGTGGGTGGCCGGCTCCTTCGGCTTGGGCTCCAGGAGGAACTGCGCATCCAGGCCGATCTCGCGGGCGTAGTCCAGGCACAGGTGGAAGAAGCGGGCCATGTGGTCCTGCTCGCGCCTGAGGTCGGTGTTCCACAGGTTCTCGTAGCCCTCGCGCCCGCCCCAGAAGACGTAGTTCTCCGATCCCAGCCGCTGGGCGATCTCCAGGCTGTGCTTGAGCTGGCCTGCGGCGTAGGAGAAGACC
>JAKECL010000534.1 GCA_030460725.1 Propionibacterium sp. | reverse complement strand
TTTCACAACTCCATTGTTTCCAAATGACCGTCGGATGCAAGTAAGGCGACCCTTCTTCCTGGGCTCCCGACTCCCGGACCCGTCCCCCCAGGACCGCCTGACTCCCCTTGTCACCGCTTGTCACGGGGTCGACGACGGCACCCCGGGGCACCCGGGACGGCGAGTGACGGCGTCGCGAATCGGGCTCACGGCCGTGACACCCCTCCACGGGACTTGACCCGGCGTCCCGAGGAGACGCCGATCACGACCCGTGAGCGGCTCGATAACGAAACTGTGATGTTGCCCACATCCGGGCCCTTGACCCGTGACAACCCCTTCCAGAGGTCATAGCGTTTCTGGGACGGGTCCCCGTCCCCACGACGACGTGCCAACCACCATGGCGGTGGTCCGGGGGACCCCTGAACGAGAGTGCTCGAGGAAGAGAACGAATCGTGAACGCCAGGCAAGACACGACACACGTCCCCATCGGGACGCACCCCTCGGCCCGCCGCATCGTCTGGGCCGCCCTCGCCGGCCTGACCCTGCTCGGGCTCGCCGGCTGCTCAGGCGGCGGATCCGGCGACCACAAGGTCGGCGGCGAGGCCAATATCGCACTCCCCCCGCTCAACGAGCAGGTCGGCGGGATCTCCGGCACCACCCTGCTGTGGATCGGCCTGGGAGTGTGTCTGCTCGGCCTGGGATTCGGCCTGCTGAGCTACTCCAAGCTGCACGGACTGCCCGTCCACCGGTCCATGAAGGAGGTCTCGGAGACCATCTACGAGACCTGCAAGACCTACCTCAAGCAGCAGGCCCGGTTCCTGATGGTGCTGTGGGCCTTCATCGCCGCGGTGATCCTGGTCTACTTCCTGTTCCTCCAGCACATGGGCGCCAAGGTGCTCATCATCCTGGCCTTCAGCCTGGTCGGGATGGCCGGCTCCTTCGGCGTCGCCTGGTACGGGATCCGGGTCAACACCTTCGCCAACTCCCGGACCGCCCACGCCTCCCTGCGGGGACGGCCCTACGAGTGCTTCGACATCCCGATGCGCTCGGGGATGAGCGTCGGCATGGTGCTCATCTCGGTCGAGCTGTTCATGATGCTGTTCATCATGCTGCTGCTGCCCGGCGAGATCGCCGGCCCCAGCTTCATCGGTTTCGCGATCGGCGAGTCGCTGGGAGCGGCCTGCCTGCGGATCGCCGGCGGCATCTTCACCAAGATCGCCGATGTCGGCGCCGACCTCATGAAGATCGCCTTCCACATCAAGGAGGACGACGCCCGCAACCCGGGTGTCATCGCCGACTGCACCGGTGACAACGCCGGGGACTCGGTGGGCCCCTCGGCCGACGGATTCGAGACCTACGGGGTCACCGGCGTCGCGCTCATCACCTTCCTCACCCTGGCGGTGCCGAACCCCTCGGAGCAGGTCACCCTGCTGATCTGGATCTTCGTGGTGCGCGTGGTGATGCTCATCGCGTCGTTCCTCTCTTATCTCATCAACAATGCGGTGACCCGGTCCCGCTACGCCGATGCGGAGGCCTTCGACTTCGAGAAGCCGCTCAGTTCGCTGGTGTGGATCACCTCGGTGATGTCGATCGTGCTCACCGTGGTCACCACCTGGTGGATGCTCGGCTCGATGGCCGACGGGCTGTGGTGGAAGCTGTCGATCATCGTGTCCTTCGGCACCCTGGCCGGGGCCCTCATCCCCGAACTGGTGAA
>JAKECL010000533.1 GCA_030460725.1 Propionibacterium sp. | reverse complement strand
CCACACCTGCGCCCGTCCCCCCGCGTGCTCCCTCCCGCATCCAGTGCCTCCCCCGGGGCCACATCCGTGTCCAGGCGATGGTGTTCACGGGCGAGCAGCCCCGTCCTCGTGGGTGGTGCCCTTCCCGGGGAGAGTCGGGGCGCCCTCGTCCACGGTGTGCGACCGGACGCCCGACCCGATGCCCGACACGCCCGTGGGGCGAGCGTCCGACCCGTCGCCCGACGCCTCACCCACCCGGGACCGCCCACCACCCAGCAGGGCGTAGACGAGCGCGGCGAAGGCACCGGTGACGGCCCAACCCAGGCCGTTCTGTCCAATCCAGGTGCCGTGCCACACCCCTGTGTACCAGGGGACGTCGCCGGGCTGGATCCGGATGAACAGAGATCCCAGGACGATGGCTGCCAGCCATGCGCCGAAAGCGCGCCATTCAACGCCCCCGCGGTACCAGTAGGGCGATCCCCGGTGCAGGTTCAGCAGCGCCGCGGAGTCATAGACCGGACGCCCCACCATGTCCACCAGGAACACCCCGACCCAGGCGATGATCGGAATGGCCAACAGCGAGATGAAGGTGATGAACGGTCCGTAGAAACCGTCAGCCACCAGGAGGAACACCAGTGAAGCGGTGGTGGTCACCACGACGTCGATGATGACGGCGTACACGCGTGGCACCCGGATCCCCAAGGTGATGGTGGTCAGGCCCGCGGAGTAGACGGAGAGATGGTTGGACAGCAGCAGTCCGACGAAGGACACGACCAGGTAGACCACGGCCACAGGTAGGGGCAGGGTGTCGCGGATGGCATCCATGGGGTTGGAGGCTCCCAGGATTGAGGCGTCGGAGGCGCCCAGCAAAGATCCCATCGAGATCATGAGGACCAGTGGGATGCCCGCCCCGCAGGCTGCGGAGGCGATGAGGTGGGAGGCGCGTACACCCGGGGCCTGGTAGCGGGCCATGTCCGCTCCCGAGTTCGCCCAGCCGATGCCCGTGCCCGCGGCAATGGTCCCCACGCCGGTGATGACCAGGGCCAGCGAGCCCGACGGTGCATGTCCCACAGCGCTCCAGTCCACGCGCACGAGCAGGAAGGCGAGGACACCCAGGTTGATGGCGCCGAAGACCCAGGTCGCCCACTTCTGGACCACCAGGATGAAGGCGTGTCCCATGCCTGACACCGACACCGTGCAGGCCACGAACAGGACCACGCCCACCACTGTGAGTACTGGGACGTCTCGGGCTGCCGATGAGGTCCCTGCCAGCAGTGAGACCGTGGTGACGACGGCCAGGGCGGCGGTGGAGGTGTTCACCGTCTCCCAGCCCAGGCGCGACGCCAATGCCACGGCTGTCGGTCCGATGTTGCCGCGCACTCCGAAGGTGGCGCGCGACAGCGTGAGGCTGGGGGCTCCGCCGCGTCGCCCGGCGATCGAGATGATGCCGACCAGCGCGAAGGATCCGAAGGATCCAAGGACGGCGGCGATGACGGCCTGCCAGATGGACAGGCCACCGGCGATCAGGGAGACGCCCAGGGGCAGGCCCAGGACGGAGATGTTGGCGGCGAACCACACCCAGAACAGCTGCAAGGGGTTGCCGTGGCGTTCGTCCACGGGCACGGGTTCGATACCACGTTGCTCGACGGCGCTGAGCACACCGGGCTCGGCTGGGACGGTGGGCGGAGGGGGCGTGCGGTCGCGGGACATTGTCGTG
>JAKECL010000067.1 GCA_030460725.1 Propionibacterium sp. | reverse complement strand
CCACCCAAGTGCTCATACTCGAACCCCTGCCATGAGGATTGTGGCCGATGTGGTGAAAGTCGTCCGAGAGCCCGTCCTGGCGAAACTCGGCGCTCGCCCCGTCCCGTCCTCCCCGCACTGTGGGTGCCCTCGATGCCGCTCGGTGCGCAGACACCGCTCTGCTGACAGCGACCAGGGCGCGGGCACTCGCGTCCCCCTGTGTCCCGACGGGCCGGGGCGTGAGGTCCGTCGCTTTCATCTGCCCGAGTCGGAAGCTCCCCGGGGATGTGTCGTCCCTGCCAGCAACATGAGTGCGACCACGATGACGGCGATACCGCTCAGGACGGATGGGGACAGGCGTTCGCCCAGGACGAGCACGCCGAGCAGGGCCGCTCCGAGGGGTTCAGCCAGGGAGAGCGTCGCAACCGTGGTGGGGGCAAGGTGCTGGAGGCCCCATCCGAACAACAGGTAGGCGCCGGCAGTGGTGATGATTCCGAGCCACAGGGCCAGTGCGAGGCCCTCCCATGTGACAAGCCAGCCGTCTGCCGTCGCCAGGATCACCGGGACGCTCAGGAGGGCAGCGATCCCGAAGATGGATCCCATGGCCTGGCGCGAGTCCCAGGAGCGATCGAGCAGCAGCTTGCTGGACACGGTGAGCAGCGCGTAGGCCGCACCCGCCCCCAACGAGGTCGACACGCCCGCAGGAGTGAAGACGAGCCCTCCCCGTGCGGCACCGAGGATCCCCGACACGAGGAGCACCCCCACCACGGCGACCAGCGTGGCAACGAGCCACCGCAGGGAAGGAAGCCGACGCCTGAGGAGGGCGTCGAGGATTCCGGTGGTGACCGGAGACGATCCGAGGGTGAGGACCGTGCCGACTGCGACGCCATTCAGGCGCGTTCCCGCGAAGAAGAGGGGCTGGTAGGCGAGCACACCGAGCATGCCCAGCGCGATGACCAGCCAGGTCGGCAGCGCATGTCGGGTCGTCCTCGTGGACTCCTCGCGCCTGCTCCCCCTGCGCGCGTCGACCAGCGCCACGATGCCGAGCACGCTTCCTCCGACCAGGAGGCGCGAAGCGCCCACGGACAGGGCAGACGCATCCACCCCGGCGAGGGCTTGTGCCGTGCCGGTGGTGGAGAAACACAGTGCGGCGAGCAGGACCGCGAGCGTCGGGAACACCCGAGAACAGTCGCACGCCTCACCGATAGCATGTCGCCATGGTTCAGCCACTGGCATGGGTGTCCGCCCGGGAGGCTCGCGGACAGGACGAGGACGAGCCGCTCGCACTGGCGGCACTGGCGAGGGCGGGGGTGGAGACGGAGGTCGTGTGCTGGGACGACCCGGAGGTCGACTGGTCGCGCTTCGACCGTGCCGTGCTGCGTTCGACCTGGGACTACCACCGCCACCTGGATGCCTTCCTCACGTGGCTCGATGAGGTGGACGGGCTCACGGAACTGGTCAATCCACTGGCCCTGGTGCGCTGGAGCCTGGACAAGCACTACCTCGCTGACCTGGAGGGCGCTGGTGTGCCCATCACGCCGACCGTCTACATCGCTCCGGGTGAGCAGAGCGTGTTCCCCGAAGGGGACTTCGTGGTGAAGCCGGCCGTGGGGGCCGGCAGCCAGGAGGCCGCCTCCTACGGTGCGGATCAGCAGGGGGGCGCCCTTGCCCACATCGCCGCGCTGCACGCGGCGGGGAAGGTGGCACTGGTCCAACCTCACCTGGGCTCGGTCGCCACGGAGGGCGAGTGGCCCATGGTGTTCTTCGACGGGGTCTTCAGCCATTGCGCCAACAAACATGTCGACCTGCCGCGGGCGCGGACCCTGGGTGGGCTCTTCGCCCCCGAGTCCACCAGGGCGTACCGTGCCGAGGCGGCGCAGATCGACGTCGCCCGCGCAGCCCTCGAGGTGGTCCGCTCCCGTCTGGGCACTCCCACCTATGCCCGCATCGACCTGGTCCGAGACGATGCGGGGCAATTCTGCGTGATGGAGGTTGAACTGGTCGAGCCCTCGCTCTTCCTGCGCGAGGGCGGGCCGGCGGCCACCGATCGGTTGGTGGCCGCACTCGCCGGGTGAGCCGGGTACGCCGCGTGCACCCGGTGAGCCGGGGCGGCCCTCGCGTCGTGCCTCAGAAGAGGGCGACGGGCTGGGCCGGCGGGAAGATCTCGTCGAGGCGGGTCAGGACCTCGGCGGACAGGGTGACCACGGAGGTCGCGTTCTGGCGGACCTGCTCGGGGCGGGTGGCCCCTGCGATGACGCTGGGAACCTCGGGGTGGGAGGCCAACCAGCTGAAGGCCAGTTGGAGAGGGGTCAGTCCGGCCTGCCGGGCGAGGTCCGTGAACTGGTCGAGGGCGTCCCAGGGAGCCGTCTCGAGGAGGTTCCTCTTCGCGACATCGAGTCGGGAGCCCTTCGGCGGTTCCGAGCCGCGGGTGTACTTGCCGGTGAGGAGACCGTTGGCCAGGGGGAAGTAGGGCAGAACGCCCAGTCCGAACTCCCGGGCTGCGGGGAGGACCTCAAGCTCGGCGCGCCGGTCGAGGAGGTTGTAGTGGTTCTGCGCGGAGACGAAGCGCTGCGCCCCGAGCTCATGCGCCACGTACTCCGCCTGGGCAATCTGCCACCCCGCGCGGTTCGAATGGCCGATGTGGAGCACCTTCCCCGCGCGCACCACGTCGTCGAGGGCGGCGAGGGTCTCCTCGATGGGCGTGGAGGGGTCCGGGGTGTGGAACTGGTAGAGGTCGATGCGGTCCGTCCCCAGCCGCCTCAAGGACGCTTCGACGGCGCGGACGATGTAGGTCCGGGAGCCACGAGCCCCGAAGTCCGGGCCGTTGGCACCGTGGAGATCCATGCCGAACTTGGTGGCGATGACCGCCTCGTCGCGGCGACCTGCCAGGGCGCTCCCGAGGAGCTCCTCCGAGAGGCCGGGCCGCGCCCCGTAGCAGTCGGCGGTGTCGAAGAGGGTGATGCCGGCATCCAGGGCTGCCGTGACGACGGCGGTGGCACCCTCGGGGGTGCTGGTCGCGGTGCCCGTGCGGCCCAGGTTGTTGCATCCCAGGCCGACGGCGGAAACGACCAGGCCGGAGCGGCCGACGTGGCGGAGTTGGGGAGCGGGGGCTGTGCTGTTCACACAGCCAGCGTACAAGCCGGGCCCGGGCGCGTCTGGTCGAGGAGACCGGGGCACGTCGGGTGGGAGAGGGCGGTGCCTGGAGCCACGGAGATGCCGCCCGGTGGGACGCCGGGCCCGTCCAGTGCCATTGACGATGCCGACACGCCCCCTGCACATGCCGTCCTGGACGCGGACCCGCCACGCTCAACGTCGCCATGACGCCCTCGCCGAGATCCTCATGGCGGCTGCCGGATGTGAGGGACCTCCGGGACTGGGTGGTGCGCCTGCGACGCTGCTCCTCAGCGTCGCGCCCGACCAGCTGGGCGATGTGGAGGGCGTGTCCTTCCTGCATGGGGCCCATCGGGGCGACCATGGCGTCGTCAGTGCAGGAGTGGCCCGTCAGGTGGCTGGCAGATCAGCATCCGTTCCGGTGTTCCCTGGGTGAGGTCGCCCGCCTGGGTGGATCCGGACCGTTCCTGGACCCGTGCTCGGGGATCTCTCCACCGCCAGTGGGATCGACACCCCAGGGGCAGGGGGAGTGGCAGTGGAGGCCGAGCCGCCGCAGGTGAAGGACGGCCACGGAGACCAATGGGCCCATGACCATCGGGTGTTGCAGGAGTCACGTCCACGTCGGCGCATTCCTCGGCGCGGGGCGGAGGAGGAGGACAGAGAATGTCCCTGATGGAAGGACACACCCATGGACCACGCTCTCCACCCGGACGCCGCGGGGCACACCGCACCCACCACTGGTGTCGACAATGAGACGATCAGCTGCCAGCTCGCCCACCGCACGATCAGGTCGTTCACGGGGGATCCGGTGGGCGAGGACGTCATGGACACTCTTCTGGACGTGGCGCGGCACGCTCCCACCAGCAGCTTCTACCAGCAGATGACCATCGTGCGGGTGAAGGACCCCGACATCCGTCACGAGGTCTTCCTCTCCTCCGGGCAGCCCTACGTCGACGGCACCCGCGGAGAGCTCCTGGTCTTTGTCGTCGACCTCCACCGCAATGCCCGCATCCGTGAGGCCGCCGGTGTCGACCTGGAGCCCTTGGGACGCACCGCTCTGTTCCTGGAGGGCGTGGAGGACACGCTCCTGGCCGCGCAGAACACCGTCATCGCCGCCGAGAGCCTGGGACTGGGCACCGTCTACCTCGGCAGCATCGGCGGGGACCCGCGCCGGGTCATCCGGGCCCTGCGCCTTCCCCGGCACACCTACCCCCTGGTGGGTCTCCTGGTGGGGCACCCCGACCAGGATCCTCAGTTCAAGCCGCGCCTCCCAGCCACATTCACCACGGCCGTGGACACCTACCCCGAGCTCGACGACCCGGCCGTCGACCTGGCCGACTATGACCGGGTCGTCCAGACCTACTACGACCTGCGCGACGCGAACCGGCGCATCGACTCCTTCACCCACCAGATCTGCACCAAGCCGGGCGCCGGGCGGGCGGAGATGGCGCCGGTCCTCGACATCCTCCGCGAACAGGGTCTTGCGCTGGACTGAGCCAGCCTGAGCCGGACCGGACCGGACTGGCCGGGACGGACCACAGCGGCGGGTCCCTGGAAGCGCTGATACCCAGCGAGTATCAGTGTTTTCGTGGTCGTGGTCGTGGTCGTGGTCGTGGTCGTGGTCGTGTGTCTCCGGTGCTGCGGCGACCGTCGTGTCCGAATCCCGCCAGCCACGACACGGTCCCCGTGACAGGCTGGGGCCATGGACTTCGACACCCGGTACGCGGCGGGGCCGTTGCCCGACCGCCCCGTCGCCCGGGGCGAAATACACGCCCTGCGCCACCCGGGCATCTACTGCCGTCCCAGCTGCCCGGCGCGGACCCCTGCCCGCCGCAATGTCGAGTTCTTCCCCACCAGCGCAGCAGCCCAGGCGGCGGGCTACCGCGCCTGCAGGCGCTGCCTGCCGGAAGCACTCCCCGGGTCCCCGGAATGGGACCTGCGCGAGGACCTGGCGGCGCGCGCCATGCGTCTGATCACCCAGGGAATGGTCGACCGCGTGGGGGTGGCCGGACTCGCCGCCCACCTCGGACACTCCACCCGCCACCTCACCCGCATCCTCACCGCGGAACTCGGGGCAGGCCCACTGGCGCTGGCGCGTGCCCACCGAGCCCACACCGCCCGACAGCTCCTGTGCTCCACCGACCTCAGCGCCTCCGACATCGCCTTCAGCGCGGGCTTCACCAGCATCCGCCAATTCAATGACACGATCCGCGCCGTCTTCGACCTCACGCCCACGCAAGTGCGGGCGCGCGCCGGTCGGCGCGAGCTCGTCGAGGAGGTCGAGCAGGTGCCCGGCAACCTCACGCTGCGACTGGCCCACCGCACGCCCCTGGACGCCACGGGGTTGTTCGCCTGGTTCGCCACCCGCGCCGTGCCCGGCATCGAGGAGGCGGACACCTCCCATCTGAGACGGTCCCTGCGCACGGCACACGGTGTCGCCCTCGTCGATGTGAGCGGCGCGGCGGGGGACCTGCGGGCCCATCTGCGCCTGCAGGATCCCGCGGACCTGCCCGAAGTGCTGGGGCGGGTGCGGCGACTGTGTGACCTGGACGCCGATCCTGAAGCGGTGGACGAAGCACTGGCCGGGGAACCGGCAGTGACCGGGCAGGTCAGGGCCACACCGGGTGTCCGCATTCCCGGAGAGTTCGACCTGGCGGAGTGCCTCACCCGCGCCGTCATCGGACAACAGGTGTCCGTCGCGGTCGGGAGCAGGGATCTCGCACAGGTGGCCCTGACACTGGCCGAACCTCTGTCGGACTCCTTCCTGGCGGGAGGACACACGGAAGGGGGCGCTGCTCACGGCCCCCACCTGCTCTTCCCCACGGCCGAGGCGCTGGCCGAACACGCCACCGAAGTGGTGCCGGGACCTCGCAGGCGGGGGGAGACGATCGCAGGCGCCTGCCGCGCCATCGCCGAGGGCTCCCTGTCCATCGACGCCTCGTGGACGCGCAGTGACGCGGTGGATGCCCTGTGCGCCCTGCCCGGCATCGGCCCCTGGACCGCAGACTACGTCACCCTGCGCATCCTCGGCGCCCCCGATGTGCTCGTGCGCGGAGACGCCGCACTGCTGCGCGGAGCCCGCCACCTGGGCCTGGCAGGGCAACGCAGAGAACTGGAGGAACGCGCCCGGGGACTCGCCCCGTGGCGCAGCTACCTGGGCATGCACCTGTGGCGTGCCTCGACAGGGAAGGAATCGAGACCATGACCCGCCAGCCATCCGCCCGCACCAGGCACACCCGGACCCCACCGGCCGGGAGCCTGTTGCATGGGCAGCTCCTCGCCACGACCCTGGACACGCCCGACGGTCCCTTCACCGTCGTGGAAGACACGGACGGCGTCGTCCACGCCTGCGGGTGGGAGACCGATCCGGCGCATGTCCTCGCCCGCACGCGGCCGACGTCCACCGTCCCGGTGCGCCACAGCGACCTGCGTTCCAGCACTCGGGGGCCGGGCGGCCCTGGTGCCTTCCACCTCAGCGCCGCCGTGCGCGCAGTCCTGGCCGCATACGAGGGCGACGCCACGGCGCTCGGGACGGTTCCCGTGCACCTGGAGGGAACCGACTTCCAGCGGGAGGTCTGGCAGGCCCTGCGCACCATCCCCGCTGGATCGACACGCACCTACGCGGAGCTGGCGGTACTGGCGGGCCGACCCCGGGCGGTGAGGGCCGCGGCCGCGGCATGCGGTCGCAATGCGATCGCGTTGTTCGTTCCCTGCCACCGGGTGGTCGCAGGGAACGGGGCCCTGGCGGGCTTCGCCTGGGGCGTGGAGGTCAAACGCGCCCTCCTGGAGCGCGAGGGCACCCGTGCGCCGCGTCAGGAGCGCGACATGACCACCGAGGCCTCGTCGGTGTAGGTGAGGAAGGTGAGGGTCTCCTGGAGGTAGAGCTCCACCTGGTCCTGGGTGTGGCTGAGGTAGCCGATGGAGACGTCCTCGCCGAGCACCATCTCGTAGTCCCCGCCGCGCGTGGACAGCAGGTAGGCACCCTCCAGGGCCGGTGCCCACACGACCTGCTCCACCATCTGCTCCAACTGGGAGCGGATCGGGTAGCCGTGGTCGCGGGTCTCGGAGGCCTCGGTGTGCAGTGCGGCGTCCAGGACCAGTGCGTAGGGTCCTTCGACGCCCGCCAGGCGCAGCTCGGTGAGGGCGTGGGCCACGGCCTCGGGCAGCTCCCGGGCGTCAGCGGGCAGCTCGATGGCCTCATTGGAGGACGTCGCGCCGATGCCGCGGATCCCGGCTGCCCCGTAGCCCTGGAACACGGCCGTGTCCTCCGCGCGGGCCAGGGCCGTGGCGGCGTCCTTCACGGGCTGCCAGTCGGAGTCGCTCGCCCCACGCAGCACGTCGTCCACGGCATTGCGGTCCACGGAGAAGGGGACGCGGAGTTCGACCAGGGGGGAGACCTCACGCAGGCGCGTGCGGATTCCGGCGCCGGGCGGCTCGATGGCGCGCAGATGACCGGTGTTGGCGGCAGCCGCCTCCAGACCCAGGGGCCCGGTGACGTCGACGACGCGACGCGCGGCGGAGTTCCTGCGGAAGGTGCGACGCGCCTCCTCCGCGATCTCGGCCCATGCGGCATCCGTGACCGGTGCCAGCCATCTGTGGAGATTGGAGGTGCCGACCGTCTGTGCGGTTGCGGCGACGGTGGGTTCCTGGCTCATGGCGCTCATGATCTGCGTCCTCTCAGGCTGCCGATGGACAGCGACTCGGTGGGTGGTG
>JAKECL010000532.1 GCA_030460725.1 Propionibacterium sp. | reverse complement strand
GCTCGGCCCCCCGGGCCCCACACGCCTGTCACACTCTTCGGTGTCAGGCGTTGACCAGACCCGTGAAGGTCCGGGCGCGCTCGAAGCGGGCAGCGACATCGGCCCAGTTCACGACGTTCCACCACGCCTTGACGTAGTCGGCCTTGACGTTCTTGTAGTCGAGGTAGAAGGCGTGCTCCCACATGTCCAGCATGAGCAGCGGGACGGTGGCCACCGGCACGTTGCCCTGCTGGTCGAAGAGCTGGAAGGTGACCAGGCGCTGGGAGAGGGTGTCGAAGGCGAGGACGCCCCACCCCGAGCCCTGCAGGCCCAGCGCCGCTGCGCCGAACTGGCCCTGGAACTTCTCGAAGGACCCGAAGTACTCGTCGATGGCCGCAGCCAGCTCACCCTCGGGGCGGCCCTGGCCGTCCGGGGTCATGTTCGTCCAGAAGATCGAGTGGTTGACGTGCCCGCCGAGGTTGAAGGCGAGGTTCTTCTCCCAGAGATTGATCGCGCCCTGGTCCCCGGACTCGCGCGCCTCCTCCAGCTTCTCCAGGGCGGTGTTCGCCCCGCCCACGTAGTTCGCGTGGTGCTTGTCGTGGTGCAGCTGCATGATCTGGCCCGAGATGTGGGGCTCCAGCGCCGCGTAGTCGTAGGGGAGATCGGGAAGGGTGTAGACCGCCATGACTGTTCCTTGCCTCTCAGTGTTTCGTCAGTGTCGCCGTGCCACCTGCACATTCGGCGCGGGTGGCGTGACCGTTGTCAGGCTATCGCCCTTTGGTCCCCTCTGCGAGATCTGCGGGTGTGCTACCCGGGACCGGTGCGGCAGCGACGAGGGCGTCCCCGACCTCCGTCCGCGTGTAGTAGACGGCGCGGGATCGGCGCGCCCGGTCGACCAGTCCGGCGTCCAGGAGGACGCGCAGGTGCCCGCCCACGGTCCCCAGTGACAGGGACAGCGCTGCGGCCAGCTGGGAGGGAGTGGCGGGAGTGTCGAGTTCGCGCAGCACGAGGGCCCTCCCATGACCGACCAGGCGGGCAAGGGCCTGGTCCGGGGGCTGGCGTTGGCCGACGCCCGTGCCGCGCGCGGCGTAGACCAGTCCGAGTCCGACGGGTCCGTCGCAGGTCCACCAACCCGCACTCTGCGTCGTCGGGATGAAGGCCAGGTGGGAGTCGAGGGTCAGTGACTCCCGCTGTCGGGGCGAGATGACCAGGAGATCCGGGTCGAGCCAGCGCAGGTGGCGGGTCATGCCCTCCAGTGCTGCCGCCCATCCCTGGGTGGCCACGAGGGCGGAGCGGTGGGCGATCTCCCGGTCGAGGATCCCGCGTCGCCGCGACCAGTCCGGCGCCACGAAATGCTCCCACGCATCGCACAGGGCACTGGCCGTGCGCTCCCCGAGGTGGTCGCCGCAGGTCCACGCGAGGTCGTGTCGCAACCAGGACTGCGCGGCAGCATCCTGCACCGTGGCGCGATAGGCGTCGTCAGACCAGGAGGCGATGAGCGTGACCTCGTCGAGGAGGTGGGGCTCACCACTGGGGGGAGGAGTGATCCCGACGAAGTCGGGCAACCACTTGGTGGAGGCCACGAGCTCTGAGACTCCTCGGCGCAGGGCGGCATCGCCGGGGGTCGAGTGGATCCAGGAGTCCAGGGCGGCGCGCGCGTCGGGGTGCTCCCCGCCGTGACGGGTCGGCCGGGCGGGCGTGCCGGTGGGGCGTGGGCGGC
>JAKECL010000066.1 GCA_030460725.1 Propionibacterium sp. | reverse complement strand
CCCCCCGCTCGGGGGTGGGCCCGCCGGGGCCCCCCCTCCGCCCCCCCGCGCGCCACCTCACGGGGCGGCGTCGACCCAGGTCCTGCCCGCCGGGGAGGCGGAGGAGGCGGTTCCTGGCACAGGTGGGCACACCATGGCGAGGGGAGCAGGAGGCACGCCGGTGTCGCCCTCGTCGGGGATGGACGCGACCCAGGTGTGGCGGCCGCAGGACCCCGGTGTCGACCCGACACGGGTGTGGCCCACCGAGGCGGCAGACCACTGGTCCCTCTCGACCGACGAGCTCGGCGAGGAGTGGACCCCTCCCGCTCCGACCGTGCCCGGACTCCCTTTGCCGGGGCCCGCAGCGTCGGTGCCCCCGACCATGGGTCCCTGGACCGGCTCCGGCGCCGGGCCCGCTCCGGAGGCCTGTCCGGGTGCGCCCGGCTCGCTTCCCCCGTGGTCCCCGTTGGTTCCCTACACCTGGCAGCACCCGCGGCCGGTGCCGCTGACCGGGCCGGTGCTCATGCTCGGACTGGCAGTGCTCCCGGTGGTCCTGGGTGCTGTCGGGGCACTGGGCGTCCTCGTCGTGGTCCTGGCGCTGACATTGGTGGGCGTGACCCAGGCCCAGCGCGAGCTGCGTCGCGTGCGCCATGGCGGGGTGCGGGGATCCGACTCGGCAGTCGCCCTGGCGGGCCTGCCCCTGCACCTGGTGCGCTCGGCCTTCATCGTCGGCGGTGGACTGGTGGTCGGCGTGGTCGCGGCAGCGATCCTGTGGCTGCTGGCTCGCGCCACCGTGCTCGTTGCCCCGCCGGGGGTCCTGTGGCCCCTCGACGTTCTGCTGGGCCCCTCCACCCCGGGGTGGCAGGGGCGCGGGGCGGAACTCTTCGTGGTGGTGTGGGTGCTGGCGGCGGGTGTGCTCGTCGTCATGTGGTCCCTGCCGACCTCACGCCGGCTCCGGGAGGGGACGGCGCTCGTCATTCGTGTCCTGCTGCCGCCACGCTGGTCCCGGGCTGTGCTGGGAGTCCTGGTGGCGGTCGTGCTTGTGGCGACCTGGTGGATCCTGACGGGGGGCAGGGTCTGAGGCGGTTGCTCCCGCCCTGTGGTTCCTGTGCGGAAACGCGTGCGTGACCGAGGTGGTGGCCGGCTCCGGTCCAGCGAGGACGCCCGCGGGCCGGACCGCTAGTGTGGGTGCACTGCACAACCCCGGAGGACGATCCATGCCCAGCAAGAAGCCCACCACCGACCCGACGCGACTCAAGGCTCAGCAGTTGCGGGAGGCCCAGGAACGGACCGACAGGAGGATTCGGCTGGCGATCATCAGCGTCGTCGCTCTGCTGGTCGTGGCCATCGTTGCCGCCGTGACCGTCCTGATCGTGCGTCAGGGTGGGAAGGACTCGGCCCAGTCACAAGGGCAGTCCGGTCAGGCGGCCGCAGTTCTCGGTCCCTTCGCCTCCGGCGCACCTGTGCAGGTGTCCCACCTGGGTGTCGCGCAGGCTGACTCCTCGCTGCCCACCCTCACGGAGTACTTCGACTACACCTGCCATGCGTGTGCCGATGTCGACGTGGCCATGGGGGAGCGTCTCAGTGCCCAGGCCACCAAGGGTGCGTTCAACATCTCCTACCAGCCGGTGACGACCGTGGGGATGGCCTACCAGAAGCCCGCCACCACAGCCTCCCTGATCGTGGCCCAGAAGGACCCGGAGCACTGGCTCGCCCTGCACCACGCGCTGCTCGCCTACTTCGCCGAGCAGTTCAACTCCGGCAATGGCACCGTCATCCAGGATCTCGACAAGTCCACCGAGCAGGTGGCGAAGATTGCGGCGGACGCAGGTGTTCCCGCGGACGTGGTCTCGACCTTCGTGCCGAACGCGGTTGACGAGTACCTGACAACCACGACCAATGCCTGGGCGAACCTCAACCCGCAGGGACGGACCGCGAAGTACGGGACGCCCGAGTTCGTCAAGGACGGCAAGACCCTGATTCCCCTGACGGGCACCACTGCCGAGGAGCTCTTCCAGACCGTCATGACGGGGATGGGTGTCGCCGCGAAGTGACCCTGTGGCCCGATGTGGGCTCGGACGTGGATTCGGAGTCCGGGTCGGCATCGTGGCAGAATGTGGGGGCCCGCCACCTTAGCTCAGTTGGTAGAGCACCCGCCTTGTAAGCGGACGGTCGCGAGTTCGAGTCTCGCAGGTGGCTCCACATCTGCCCCTGGTCATCCAGGGGGGGCGCCGGTGCCGCGGGTACGGCCCGCCTCGTCACAGGGTGCTCCAAGAGGTCTCCACCACCACGGTTCCCCCGGCCCTGATCCGCTGGGGCTGCCGATCCGGCGGATCCTGCAGGGCCCGCACCGGTCTTCCTCCGACCCGGACCCTCAGGGCAGGCGCCAGTCGACGGGGGAGGCTCCCTGGGCCACCAGCAGGTCGTTGGCCGTCGAGAACGGCCTGGAGCCGAAGAAGCCACGGTTGGCCGACAGCGGTGAGGGATGGGGTGAGCGCACGACCGGTGTGTTGCCGAGCCTGGGCTGGAGGTTCTGGGCGTCGCGTCCCCACAGGATCGCCACCAGCGGGGTGTGACGGGACACCAGCGCGTCGATGGCACAGTCGGTGACCTCCTCCCATCCGCGGCGGCGGTGGGACCCGGGCACGCCCGCCCGCACGGTGAGCACCCGGTTGAGCAGGCACACGCCTTTCCTCGACCAGGGCGTGAGGTCCCCCGAGGTGGGGCGTGGGACGCCCAGGTCCTGCTCCATCTCGGTGAAGATGTTCTGGAGGGACCGCGGTGCGGGAACGCCCGGGGCCACCGAGAACGACAGTCCCATGGCATGTCCGGGCGTGGGATAGGGGTCCTGGCCCACGATCAGGACCTTCACCTGTTCGAAGGGGAAGGTGAAGGCGCGCAGGACGTCGGTGCCTGCCGGGAGGTACCTGTTGCCCGCGGCAGTCTCCGCGCGCAGCATCTCCCCGATCTGGTGGACCCTGCCCTCCACGGGTGCCAGGGCCCGTGCCCATCCGGGATCCAACAGTTCTGACAGAGGGCGTGGGGAGATCGTGGTCACGCTCTCACCCTAGACGAGGAGGCTGGGCGCCAGGTCGGTGAGGATCCTGGGGGCGACGGGGTTCCTGAGGCGGTGTCCGGTGGGTTGAGCGGGCACCCTGTCTCGCCGATCCGCAGGAATCCCGCGGGTCCGGGTCCCTGAAGTGGGGATGCAGGTACTCTGTCCCCGTGAGCAACCAGTACCCGAAGGACGAATTCGATCGCGCCGGGGAGGACATGCCCGTGGGCATGCACCGCCCCCAGCCCTCGAAGTGGAAGTCCGTGCTGCCATTCCTCCTCGTGCTCGTCCTCGTTCCGCTGCTGGGATGGGGAGCGAGCCTGCTGCTCACCTCACGGGGGGTGGTCACCCCCGAGTCCGGTTCCTCCTCCCCCTCCCAGTCGGGACCCGTGCAGTCGGGCGACCAGGACGGCGGGACGACCGGCGAGGAGGACCAGTCGGGTGCCTCCACCCCGCCTCCCGCGGCAACACCGACCCCCACGCCCACGCCCAGCGAGAGCCCGGCGGCGGAGGTTGATCACAACGTGGTCATCTCGGTGCTCAACGGGACCGGGACGCAGGGCCTGGCCGGTGAGAAGGCCGCGCTGCTCAACCAGGCTGGCTTCGCGGGGACGAGTGCCGCCAACGCAGACGGATGGGAGACCACCGTCACCACGGTCTACTACGCGGACCCCGCACTGGAGGCCTCCGCGAACGAGGTTGCCCGGGTACTGGGGATCTCCGAGGTGCACACCACCGAGGATGCCTACCTGGGTGGGGCGGATGTGGTGGTCGTCCTGCGCTGAGAACCTGCAGGTCTGCAAGACGGGGGTTGCGCCGAGGGCGCAACCCCCGTCTTGCACTCGCGGGGGGAGAGTGCCAGACTTGCCACTGGCACTCGCCAAGGCAGAGTGATAACAACCAGGAGCATCGATGAGGCCCCTGCGGTGACGTGACATGAACGTCGTCGTGGTGGTCGTCCGTCGCGGGCATCGGTCTCCGCATCCGCACCGCGGAAGGGAACACACAGCATGTCGAAGATCATCAAGTTCGACGAGGAGGCTCGTCGTGGCATGGAGCGCGGCCTCAACCTCCTGGCCGACACCGTCAAGGTGACGCTGGGACCCAAGGGCCGCAACGTCGTGCTCGACAAGAAGTGGGGCGCCCCCACGATCACCAAGGACGGCGTCTCCGTCGCCAAGGAGATCGACCTGGAGGACCCCTTCGAGCGCATCGGCGCCGAGCTGGTCAAGGAGGTCGCCAAGAAGACCGATGACGTCGCCGGTGATGGCACCACCACTGCGACCGTCCTGGCCCAGTCCCTGGTCCACGAGGGTCTGCGCAACGTCGCAGCGGGCTCCAACCCGCTGGCCCTGCGTCGCGGCATCGACGCGGCCGTTCAGGCCATCGTCGACCAGCTGCACAAGGACGGCAAGCCCGTTGTCACCAATGACCAGATCGCGGCCACGGCCTCGATCTCGGCCAATGACCCGGAGATCGGCAAGCTCATCGCCCAGGCCTTCGACAAGGTCGGGGCCGAGGGCGTCGTGACGGTCGAGGAGACCAACTCCTTCGACACCACGCTGGAGACCACCGAGGGCATGCGCTTCGACAAGGGCTACCTCTCGGCCTACTTCGTCACCGACAACGAGCGCCAGGAGGCCGTCCTGGAGGACGCCTACGTGCTGCTCGTCGAGTCGAAGATCGCCAACATCAAGGACCTGCTCCCCGTCCTGGAGAAGGTCATGCAGTCCGGCAAGCCGCTGCTGATCATCGCCGAGGACATCGAGGGCGAGGCTCTGGCCACCCTGGTCGTCAACAAGATCCGTGGCACGTTCAAGTCCGTGGCCGTCAAGGCTCCCGGATTCGGCGACCGCCGCAAGGCGATGCTGCAGGACATGGCCATCCTCACCGGTGGTCAGGTCATCTCCGAGACCGTGGGTCTGTCCCTGGAGAACGCTGATCTGGATGTCCTGGGCCGCGCGCGCAAGGTCGTCGTGTCCAAGGACGAGACGACCATCGTCGACGGCGCAGGCGAGAAGGACGCCTTGGACGGGCGTATCCGTCAGCTCAAGGCCGAGATCGAGAACACCGACTCCGACTACGACCGTGAGAAGCTCCAGGAGCGCCTGGCCAAGCTCTCCGGCGGTGTCGCCGTCATCAAGTCCGGCGCGGCCACCGAGGTCGAGCTCAAGGAGCGCAAGCTGCGCATCGAGGACGCGATCCGCAATGCGCGTGCAGCCTCTGAGGAGGGTCTGGTCGCCGGTGGTGGCGTGGCCCTGATCCAGGCAGCGAACAAGGCTCTGGACTCCCTGGACTTCAGCGGTGACGAGGCGATCGGTGTGGGAATCGTCCGCATCGCCGTGGCCTCCCCGCTCAAGCAGATCGCGGAGAACGCCGGCCTTGAGGGTGGCGTCGTCGCCGATCGCGTCTCGGGCATGGAGCCCGGCATCGGCCTCAACGCCGCGACTGGCGAGTACGGGGACCTGCTGGAGCAGGGCATTGCCGACCCGGTGAAGGTCACGCGTTCCGCCCTGCAGAACGCTGCCTCCATTGCCGGCATGTTCCTCACCACCGAGGCCGTCGTCGCCGACAAGCCGGAACCCCCGGCCCCGGCCGCCGGCGCCGGTGACGACATGGGCGGAATGTACTGATCCCCCCTGTCGTGAACCGGCCCCGGTCGGTTGATTGACACCGATCCCGCCCCCTGCCCTCCGGGCAGGGGGCGGGAACCGTTTCATGACCTGAGCGCCGGCCAGGTCCGGACCTGACTGCGGCCGGGGTCGGTGCGGCCCTGACAGTCCTTCAGGACCGTGTCACTCGCGATGTCGTTCGTGACCTGACCGCGGCCAGGGTCGGTGTGGGGCACGGTGTGTGCCCGTCCAGGACCACTGCGCCTCCAGGACCACTGCGCCGCCCGACTGCAGGCACGGTGGTCGGTGGCCTCCACCCGTCCGTGTGGCCTGTGTGCCCGTCCGTCCGGCCTGTGCGCCCCGACGTTCGGTGTGCCGGGGGTTCAGCGACCTGTGAAGAGTGCGGCGGATTGGGCCTCGGCGTCGGCGTAGACGCCGGCGGCCGTGGCCAGCTGGACCCCGATGGCATCCAGTGCAGTCTCCACCTGGGCCTGGGTGGCCCGCCACTGTGCGGCACAGTCGGCGAAGTTGGCGGAGGCGACCCCACCCCAGGTCCCCTGGAGCGCCAGGAGATCAGACATCATGATCCCCACCTCTGCGCGTATGCGTTCCCCCGTTGCCGTGACGCGGGCCGCGGATGCGGCCACCTGTTCCGGGTCGACCACGAACATGGACATCGTTGCTGCTCCTCTCCCGGTCCCACCCCGGGACCTCGGGCTGACGCTAGGACAGACATGGGATGCGGTGTGCGGTCATGGCGGCGTCCAGTGGACACGGTCTCCGGGTCACGGCCTGGTGTGGACACGGTCCGGGGGTCGCTGCCTGGTGTGGACGCGACACAGCAGGGGGTGGAGGCCTCCGGGGGCGACCGGGCCCACACTCCCGGGACGCATGATGGCGCAGGGGAGGATCTGTGGTGACCACTCGTCCGTGCAGTCGCCTCGCGGCTTCAGGGGGTGGGAGGGTGCTGGGATCTCCCGACCTCAGCGAGGGTCCGTGGGGCGCGACGGTACGTCGAGGGTATCGATGGCGGTCTCCAGGGAGGACGCGTCGTCCTCGTTCGTCCCGGATTCAGTGGGGGTGTCGTCCTCCGCCAGCAGGGGCAACCTGCCCGCGGTCATCGGCGGTTCCTCCCCAGTGGGTGTGGGCGCGTTCTTCTTGAGGTGCTTGCGACGGATGATGATGGTGCCGGTCGAGGTCACGGCCTCGTCGTCACCGAACTCGTTGCGTGTGGGGCCCTCGGACACGTCGACGTCCACGTCGGGGTGGGCCTCCTCGCCGGGGGCGGTGTCGGAGGGGTCGAGGCGTGCAATCGCCTCATCCGTCTTGGCCAGCTCGGCTTCCAGGTTCTCCCGGGCGCGTGCCTCCCACGCCTGTCCCCGGGGGGACTGGAAGACAGAGGGGCGGGACAGCAGTCGACGGACGACGACGCGACGTGCCCTCAGGTAGGTCAGGTCGTCAACGTGGTCGTACTCCTCCCGCAGGAGCTGTCGGTACTTCTTGTACTCCTGGGGCGTCGCGGCCAAGGAAGCGAGATCCGCATCGGAGAGCACCTGTGCGTCCAGGTCGTCGCGAGGGGCGGAATGGGTGGCCATGGTCGTGACCAATTCCCCGACGCGCTCGGCGACGTCGTCACTGACCCCGAGCGCTTCCAGACGCTGGGACGTGTGTCCCGCACACCGGTGGGCGATGGTGACCGGATCGCTGCCCGCCAGCTTCGCCTCCACCGCGGTGTTGAGGAAGGCTCCGTGGTACCAAGCGGCCACCCGCAGCACATCTGGATCGTGGGTCGAGGAGGAGAGCTCGTCGACGTGGGCCAGGACATTGATCAGATGGCGCACGTTGTGGAGGTGGCGCGTTGGTTCGGTCCAACGCCTGAGGAGGTCCCGGGCCTCAGTCTCGAGGTCCGGGCGGGGTGCCGTGGCACCGATCTCCTGCATGGCCTCGACGAAGGACCCGAAGAGCCACTGAGGTGCCTCTGCACCCATGCGATCCACGCTCCTGCTGGGGAATGATACCGACACATGCTAGCCGGATGCCCCGACGGAGTCACGATCGGTGGCGGCGCTCACTTCCCGGGGTCCGTCGGTGCCCACCTCCCGAGGTCTTCCTCGCCACGCCGGGAGGCATGGTCGGTGGATGTGGAGGCGGCATCACCAGCCGTCTCGCTCCCAGCCGTCTCGCTCCCAGCCGTCTCGCTCCCAGCCGTCT
>JAKECL010000531.1 GCA_030460725.1 Propionibacterium sp. | reverse complement strand
GGTCGTGGTCCACGACCAGGCGGACGAAGAGGTCACCCAGGCGTGACTCCACGCTCTGTTGGTTCTCCAGCAGGACCTTCCAGTCCGCCGGTGAGCGCTCGGCGGAGAGGAATCGGCGTTGGAGGAGACGCACGAGGACGCGGCGGACCTCGGGGTCCAGGACTCCGCGGTCCCCGGGGAAGAGTTCGCCGGTGTCGGCCTCCATGGAGACCGTGCCGATGAAGGGATCCTCCAGGGCGTGTGGGAGGTCATTGTCCCCGGAAGTCGGCGTGGTGGCGACAGCGATGGGAGTGCCTCCGGCACTCGGCGTGGCTGCAGCGACGGCGCCGTCCACGGTCGTGGCAGTCGGATCCTCGACGGGCTCAGTCATCCGCCCCCTCCTGTTGCTGGTTGGTGCGCGCGGTGACCGCGCCGAATGCGAAGCTGCGTGAGGTGCCGTCAGGCCTGCGGGCCTCGACCACGGAGATCCTCTGGTTCTCCGTCATGCCATTGCGGTGTGCGATCTCCAGCAGACCCAGCAGATCCACGGGACGTCTCGAGTCCTCCGCGGCGGCCTCGAAGGCGGAGGCCAGGTCGAAGCTCTCGCCCAGTCCCGCCACGTAGGTCTCCAGTTCCTCGTAGTTCGGCCCACCCCAGGAGGCCGTGTCCGCGTCGAGGAACTCCACGTCCTGGGCGCTGGCGAGCGGGGGCGGGGCGACCGGGGGCCGGATGTCGCTGAGTGAACGGCGCAGGTGCGCAACGTCTGCGACGGGGAATCCCCTGAGCGGCTCGATCCTGTCCTTGGGACGCGAGCCCTGCATCCACACCTGCAACCGGGACATCACCTCACGCAGGAGCGCGTCGACCTGCCGGTCGCGGGCAGGGTCGTGGATGCGCACCTGTTGGGTGATGACATGGGAGGCGCGACGCTGGGCGGTGAGGACCTCGGCGACCCCCTCTTCGAGCTTGCGGCCGATGGTGGCCAGTTCTGCTCGCTGCTCGACATCCATCATCCGCGCAAAGGGCTGGAGCAGGAGTGAGCGCAACTCAGCGGTGAGGCGGTCGGTGGTCTCCGGGTCCCCGATCAGGCGCAGGGCACCGGAGAAGGCACGGCCCTCCGGGGTGGCCTCCATGACATGTTGTCCGCGCTGGAGGTACTCGTGGAGGACCTCACCGGTGGGTCTCAGGTCCTGGCGCAGGTCGGAGACGACGTCGCGCTGCATGGACTTCAGGGACTCGGCCACCCGGGAGAAGTCCGCGGGCAGTTCGCGCGCGAGGTGCAGGACGTTCTCGGCCTCCTCCAGCAGTTCCTCGTCATCGACAGGGACGACATCGCCTGCGCGCAACTGGGCGATCTCGCGGTCCAGGTCCGCGCGTTCCTGTTCGAGCCGCGCCAGGCGCGCGGCGGGGTCGGTCTCCGCGTCCCCTGCCAGGCGCTCGACGGCATCCATGAGGGTGAGGACCCGGGAGGAGGAGACCCTGGTCCCCCGCCCACTCACCCGACCCGCGATCTCCAGGGCGCGCACCGCGTGGGCGGAGAGCCGGTAGACCTCGACGTCGTGCTCGATCTGGGGCGAGAGCCACCCGACCTTCACCCAGTAGCGGCAGATGTCGCGGGCCGTGCCCGAGGGGAGGCGGAGTCCGGCGGCGCCCTCGTCCTCCTCCTCGTTCCCATCGGAGCCGGTCGGAACAGTGGGGGTCGCAGGATCGGCGCCGGAGGAGGCGG
>JAKECL010000530.1 GCA_030460725.1 Propionibacterium sp. | reverse complement strand
GAGCCCGCCCCTGTGGAGATGTCCGACTTCGCGCGCGAGACGGGCCGGTCCTGTGCCTTCGACGTCCCCTCGCTGACCATCGGCACATTGCTGGACGAGGGCGCCCCGGTGCCCGGAGTGCGGATCGGTGTCCCGCTGGGAATGCTCAACCGGCACATGCTGGTCGCCGGGGCCACCGGCACGGGCAAGACCCGCACCCTGCAGCTCCTCACCGAGGGGCTCTCCGCGGCTGGCACCCCTGTCCTCCTGTGCGACGTGAAGGGCGACCTCACGGGACTCGCCGATCCGGGAACGGCCTCCGAGAAGCTCAGCTCTCGCACCAGGGCCAACGGGCAGGAGTGGACACCCGCCGCCTTCCCGGTGGAGCTGCTGAGCCTGGGCGGGGCCGACGCCCAGTTCCCGGGCACGACCGTGCGCACCAGTGTCTCCGACTTCGGTCCGATCCTTCTGGCTCGCGCACTCGACCTCAACACCACCCAGGAGCAGTCCCTGCAGCTGGTCTTCCAGTGGGCCGACCAGCGCGGCCTGGAGCTGGTGGACCTGGCGGACCTGCGCGCCGTCATCTCCTTCCTCACCTCCCCCGACGGCAAGGCTGAGCTCACCGGGATCGGCGGGGTCTCCTCCGCGACCGCCGGCGTCATCCTGCGGGCGCTGACGACCCTGGAGGCCCAGGGCGGCGACCAGTTCTTCGGGGAACCCGCCTTCGACACGGCGGACCTCATGCGCCAGGTCGATGGCAAGGGCGTGGTGTCCCTGCTCGGTGTGGGCAACATGACCCAACGACCTGCTCTGGTGTCCACCGTCATCATGTGGCTGCTGGCGGATCTCTTCTCAGGTCTGCCCGAGGTCGGGGACCCGGAGCGTCCCAAGCTCGTCTTCTTCTTCGACGAGGCCCACCTGCTCTTCGCCGACGCCACCAAGGAGTTCCTGCGCCAGGTAGTCCAGACCGTGCGCCTCATCCGCTCCAAGGGGGTGGGCGTCGTCTTCGTCACCCAGACGCCGAAGGACATTCCCGCCGACGTGCTGGAACAGCTGGGTTCGCGCGTGCAGCACGCCCTGCGTGCCGTCACCCCGCAGGACCAGAAGAAGCTGCGACAGACGGTGGAGACCTTCCCCGCCACGGACCTGGAACTGGATGAGGTGCTGACCAACCTGGGCACCGGCCAGGCCGTGGTCACGGTGTTGGCCCCCGACGGACGGCCCACCGCGGTGGCGCCGACCTCGATCTGGGCGCCGGCCTCGGTGATGGGTCCGGCCCAAACTGCGACCGTGGCCGCCCTCGTCGCCGCCTCCCCGCTGGCAGCCAAGTACAGCGTGGCGGTGAACCCCGACTCTGCGGAGGAGAAGCTCGCCCGACAGTCCCAGGAGGCGGAGGCCGCGAAGGAGCGTGCGGCCCAGGAGGCGGCCGACCGGGCGGCAGCGGAGAAGCAGGCGAAGGCCGATGCGGCAGCGGCCGCCAAGGAGGAGAAGGCGCGCCAGGCCCAGGCCGAACGCGAGTTGCGCGCCGCCCAGAAGCAGCGTGAGCGCGAGGAGCAGGCGGCCCGGCGGGCGGCCGAGAAGCGGCAGGGCGCCTTCGAGAAGGCCCTGGGCAACGCGGTGCGTTCCGCGGGGACGCAGCTGGGTCGGGAGATCACGCGTTCGATCTTCGGGACTCGCAGGCGCTGACCCGCAGGCGGGGGCCTTCGCGGGAGGCGAGGGCCTTCGCG
>JAKECL010000529.1 GCA_030460725.1 Propionibacterium sp. | reverse complement strand
ACTGGCCCGCACCTGAGACCACGACCCCTGCCCTGCAGCACTCCGTGGAGGCAGTGGCCAGGCAGGAGGCACTCCGATGAGCGAGTGCTGCCGCCTCCACACCCTGCGTACCCGTGTCGCTCGCCGCATCCTCCCGCCCTGCAAGCGTCAGGCTCTCGACGTGGGTACGGAGATCGCTCTCACCATCGACGCTGTTGCCTCGCACATCGCGGCCGAAGCCACGGGGAACATCCCGGAAGCCGACCAGGCGGCGGCCAAGCTGCGTGACCTCGGTGTCATGCGGGGAGGTGAAGACCTGTGACCGTCGGGACCCTGCGCAGCATGAACACGCCCGTCGCCCCAGTCATCACCGACCCGCAGCCGTGGATCGAACAGGCCGCCTGCCGCGAAGTGGGGCCCGGCCCCTGGGACACGACGGGTGAGGGACTCTCCCTCGACAACCGGCGCGCACTCGGCATCTGCCGCACCTGCCCCGTGCGGGACCTGTGCCGAGACTTCGCTGACCGCCTGGAATCCACCAGCCGCGCCAACATTGAGTGCATCTTCGGTGGGGAGACCCCCAGTCAGCGTGCCGCACGCCGCCAGAAGACTGTGCAGCACTGCTCGCGGTGCGGGAACCGCCTCCTGAGACGCTCGAAGTACGAGGTCATCCGAGAGTCGGGCCTGTGCTTCACGTGCTTCGCGGAACTGCACCCCCGCACCTGGAACCAGCTCCGCCAGCAGGGGGTGGCGGCATGATGACTCGCACAGTGCGCGCGGAGTTCCCCATCGAGGACTCCAACCTGCCAGCCCCGCATCTGCGTCTCCTGGCCCGGGGGATGCTCACCGAGCATCTCGACCAGCTTGGCGTTGTCGCCGTCACCGACGCCGTGGTGCGCGTGTCTGTGACGCAGCGCGTCGTGGAAGCCGTCGTGGAGGTCCGCCAACGGGAAGCGGGCATGTGGCACCCCGCCGGACCTGCGGTGATGTGCCCGTCTTGCCATGCGGTTGTGTCGGGGGTGGCGGCATGAAGGCGCGCCACTTCCTCCACTCCGACGGGGCAATCGCCACCGGCCTCAGCCTGGAAGCCGTCGGCATGCTCCTCGCCCTCGGCACTGCGTGCCCCGCCCTCGGGGTGGGTCTGGCCGTGGCGGGCGTCATCCTCCTGGCCGCCACTCTCACGACAGGCGGTGAACACCACGAGTGAGCCCACCAAGTGCCGCCAGTGCGGCGTCGAACTCCAGCCCGACGAACGCGGGTACTGCACCGATTGTGCCTTCGAGGTGCTCCGCGACGAACACGACATGGGGTGGTACTGACATGCCGCTCACCCTGTTCCGCCGCGAAATCCCCACCCAAGACGACGGCTACCTCATCGTCACCAGCACCCCGGACGGGATCCTCCTCTCCCCCGACGTCGGCACCACCAGCCACACCCTCACCCCCGCTCAAGCCCTCGCCCTGGCCGACGCCATCACCACCGCAGCCAGACACCAGACCCTCACCATCCGGAAGGACCCCTCATGAACACCAACCTGCCCCGCGTCTCGAAGAAGAACACGGACCGCGCCCTGCGGACCCTCGCCCTCGCGAAGCTCCTCAAGGACCAGATCTACCGCGCCGAGAAGCAGGCGAAGGCCTACCTCGCGAAGACCATGAAGGAGAAGGACCGCACGTCGGCAACCGACGATGAGGGCAACGACGTGGCCACCATCAGCATGGCGAAGGCCCGGCAG
>JAKECL010000528.1 GCA_030460725.1 Propionibacterium sp. | reverse complement strand
GTCCGTGGTGTGGGGGTCCTCCTCGTGGGCGGCGGGGATGTCGGGTCGTGCGGGGGCGCGAGGACTGCCCACCAGCGCGGCCGCAATGCCCGTGGTCAGGGGAATGGCCAGGACCAGACCGATCGAGGCAACTGCGATGCCGACGAGCTCCTGGGCGATGTCGTCGTAGGTGATCAGGTCGAGGGTGCGGTGGTCCAGGGTCGAGGCGAGCATGAGCAGGCCCAGGGCGCCGCCGGCATAGGCGAAGGCGATCGTGTAGACCGTGGAGGCGATGTGGTCGCGTCCGATGCGCATGGCGCGCACGAAGATCGCCCAGCGGGTGTCTGCGGGGGCCGCGGCGCGCAGCTCCCACACGGAGGAGGCCTGGGTGATCGTGACGTCGTTGAGCACGCCGACCCCACCCAGGACCATGCCGCACAGCAGGACCCCGCGCAGGTCCACGTTCTGGGCGTAGTAGGCGAGTTGGGACATCTCCTCACTGGCCCCGGGGATCAGGTGGGCTGCGGGGATGGCCCAGGCTGCCAGGGCGGTGACCAGGGCGATGCCGGCGAAGGTGCCCAGCAGGGCGGTGGAGGACTTCACGGAGACGCCGTGGGCCAGGTAGACGACGATGAAGAGCACGGCGCTGGCCGTGGTGAGGGCCACCGGCATGGAGGGACGCCCGGCCAGGAGTGCCGGCAGGGTGAAGAACCAGATGGTGGCCAGGGCCGCGACCAGGCCGCACAGGGCGGCCAGGCCCTTCAGGCGGGCCACCGCCACCACCAGGACGGCCAGCGTGATCCCCAACGCCACCAGGGGCACGCTGCGGTGGAAGTCCATGAACATGTAGGTCGGCCCCTCGCGGGACCCTGCCGCCGCCTGGGGCGGGGAGATGGCGGAGGTGCCCGGGTCCGTGCCGGCCCCCGACTCCGTGCCCGCTGGGGCGCCGGTGTCCGCGGTCCCGCTCCGGGGGATCTCCACCAGGCGCACGCGGGCCCCCACGATGTCGTCGGTGACCAGTGTCGGTCCCATCTGCACCATCGCCTCGGTGCCTCCCTCGTCCAGGCGGACGCGGACATCGGCGTTCTCCCCGGTGGAGATGTCGCCGGGCGTGTCGATGGAGAGCACCGTGGCATTGACCTCGCGGGCGCCCTCGTAGAGGAAGCTGCGGCGCTCGGGCAGATCGGCGGAGGAGGGCCACAGGATGAGGAGCGCAACCAGGGTCATGGCGAAGAGGACGCTCATGACGATGGCCAGGTTGACGACCGTCGTGCGGCTGGCAGGTGCGGGCCCGCCGTGGCCATGGGAATGGGACATGGCGCCCACCCTAGTGCGGGGTCCTGCAGGGCTGCGGACTCTCCCCGGTGGGTCCGCGCGGGTGGACGAGGGCGGCCGCGTGGGAGGTGCTCAGCGGTGCATGTCGGCTCCGGGGGCCAGGGTGTCGAAGGGCAGGGCGTCCAGGTCCAGCAGGGGGTTGTCGTCCTGGGTCTCCACGAGGTGGCAGGCCTGCTCCGGGGAGTCCACGGCGGGCATCGATCCGGGCAGCGGACGGCAGGAGGACTCCCGCATGAACCACACCGCGACCCCGCCCAGCACGGACATCGCCATCATGTAGACGGCGGGCGCCAGGTCGTTGCGGGTGCTCTGGACGATGGACTCGATGATCAGGGGGGAGGTGCCCCCGAAGAGGGCCACGGCGACGTTGTAGGACACACCCATCGCCGCGTAGTGCGCAC
>JAKECL010000065.1 GCA_030460725.1 Propionibacterium sp. | reverse complement strand
GGCGACGCACCCTGCACCGGGGCGCGGGGGAGGACGCGGCTGACTAGGCTGGGGGCATGGAGCGCACATACGAACCTGTGGATGCGGACACCGCTGAAGTTGTCGGTCTGATTGCCTTCGCGGCATTGGGGGGGATGACGCGTCTGGCCAAGGACGGCGACCAGGCGCCCACGATCGGGGCGCACATCGAGCACGCGCGCATGGCGGCGCGCGCCTTCCGGGTCTTCGAGCAGCTGGAGGTGTGGGCCGAGCACCGTGGCCTGGATCTGGCGGCAGCGGCGGGGGAGTACTCCGGGCTCTTCGACGACCTGGATGCCCGCACGCGCCCCTCCACCTGGTGGGAGCGGTCGGTGAAGACCTACGTGACCCTGGGGATGTTCACCGACCTGCTGCACGAGGTCGCCGAGCGCCACGGCCTGTTCCCCGACCAGGAGGAGGCCTGGGACCTGGGGCAGGGGGAGTGGGAGCGGGCGAACCTCGCGCCGCGCACGGCCTCTGACGAGCAACTGGCCGCGCGCCTGTCCCTGTGGGCGCGGCGCGTGACCGGTGAGGTGCTCGGCCTGGTGCGCTCCACCTTGTTCACCCACCCGGAACTGGCGCAGGACCCCGATGCTGCGGATGCGATGGTGGCGTGGGTGACCAAGCGCCACAAGCAGCGCATGGCGGAGATCAACCTCAAGGCGTGAGGTGGGCGGGGCCCCGGCCCGGGAACCGGCGCATCCGGTGCGGGCCCGGCCCTCGGGAGGAGACGGGTTGCCCCGCACCGGGGGCGCGGGCGGGGCGTCCCGTCAGCTCGGTGTGACTCAGCTCAGTGCGAAGCCGACCTTGCGCGGGGACTCGGGGGCGACCAGGACGAAGCCGATGGCCTCGGCCGGAACCAGCGCCCGCTGGCCCTTGGAGTCCACCAGGGTGAGGACTCCGTGGTCCTTGGCGGCGGCCTCGACGCGGGAGAAGAGCTCCTCCTCGGTGAGGTCGATGTCGAGCTGCAGTTCGCGGGCGGCGCCGCGGATGCCGATGGAGACGTTCATGGTGGCTCCTCTGAGGGTTCGGATCTGTCTGCTCCCATGCTACGGGCCGCAGGTGCACACGCCGGGTGGGAGCATTCAGTCATGAGCGAAATCCGAGTGGAGGTCGCGGGAACGGACCCCGACCTCGGCGTCCTGCCCCCGCCCGACGCCGAGCAGGCGGCCGTGTGCCAGCATGCCGCGCAGCACAGCGTGGTCGTGCGCGGGGCACCGGGGTCGGGCAGGACGACCTGTGCGCTCATGGTTGCCGCGCGGTGTCGCGCGCGTGGGGAGTCGGTGCTCGTGTGGGCGCCGGACCGCTCGCGGGTGGATGCCCTGGAGACCAGGGTCCAGGCCCTGCTGCCCGAGGCCGTGCGTCCCGTGCGCACCCCCGCCGCCTTTGCCTACCTGGTCGTCTCCACCTGGAGGATCGGGCGCGGGGACCCACTCGGGCCCGTCGAACTGGTGACCGGCGCGCAGGAGGACCAGCTCATCGCGGACCTCCTGGACCGCGGCGGCATTGACTGGCCGGAGGCCATGCCCGCGGCGATGCGCGCCATGCCCGCCTTCCGCATGGAGGTCCGCAACCTCTTCGCCCGCGCCGGTGAGGCCGGGATCGACGGGGCGGCGCTCGCGGAACTCGGCAGGCGCTTCGCCCACCCCGAGTGGGTCTCCGCGGGTGCGCTCCTGGCCATGTACGAGGGCGACCCCGGGTTCGCCGTCACCACACGTGGCGCCATGACGGTGGACACCTCACGTATCCAGCGCATTGCGGCGGATCTGGTGCTGCGCTGGGAGACGGAGGCACCCGCTCAGGTGGTCACCGCCGAGGCTCCGCTGCCCGATGTCGTGGTGGTGGACGACCTGCAGGACTGCACGGCATCGACGGTGGAGCTCCTGGCCGCCATGGCCGCACGCGGGGTGCGTGTCGTCGCGTTCGCAGATCCGGATGTGGCGGTGGCCGCCTACCGGGGTGGAGAGCCGCATCTGGACGGACGTCTCGCAGAGCGCCTGGGGGCTCCTGTGCTGGAACTGGGGGCCGTGCACCGGGGGACCGGGCTGTTGCGCGAGCTTGCCCGCGATGTCACTTCCAGGATCTCCACGACGGGATCCGTGCATCGTCGCCGTGTCGGGACACTCGGCGCGGGGCCGGGAGGCGACGCGGCGGAGGCGCGCGACGCCGCTCAGGCCGACGCCGGTCAGGACCCGGCTGGTGAGGCCGGCGGTGGGCACCGGGGGAGTGAGTCAGACCTCTGGGTCCACCTCGCGGCCTCCGAGGCCCAGATGGGGGCGATCACGGCCCATCACCTGCGGGCCCACCACCTCCACGAGGATGTGCCCTGGCAGGACCAGGTCGTCATCGTGCGCTCATCCGGCGATGTCGCCGAGGTCCGCCGCCAGCTGCGCCGCGGGGGCGTGCCCGTCGCGGGGCGGCGCCGGGCCCTCACCTTCTCCGCAGAACCGGTCACCCGCACGCTCCTGGAACTCGTGGCAGGCCAGGTCGGGCTCGCCCAGGAGGAGACGCACGGGCACGCCTCCGCGGCCCGTGCTGGCGGTGTGAGCGCCGATGCGGGTTCGCCGCACGGCCCTCGCCCGCCGCGCGCGGCAGGTGCCCAGGGAGATGCCGATGGACGCAGGGGCGACCTGGAACTGGGCAGCCGTCTGCTGGACTCACCCTTCGTGCGCGCCGATGCCCTGGATGTCCACCGCCTGCTGCGCTCCCTGAACTCCCAGGTTGTCGCCTCCGGGGAGGACGACGACGAGGAGGACGCACCCGATGTGGTGGAGGCACGCCATGATGTGCTCTCCCTCCTGGAGGAGCCGGAGCTGGTGGAGACCTGCGCGGATGAGGAACTGCGCGCCGCCCTCGTCCGGGCGGGGAGGATGTGGAAGGTCGGGCGCGGACCCGGGACAGGACGGCCCCGTGCGGCACTGTGGGCGCTGTGGGAGGCCTCAGGTCTCGCCGAGGAGTGGCGCGAGGGCGCCCTGGCACACGACTGGGACGCCGAGTGGTACGACGACCAACTCGATGCACTCCTCGCACTCTTCCGCGTGGCCGACGTGTGGGAGCAGCGCAATCCGGCGGGCAGTGCCCGGGAGTTCTGCCTGCAGCTCCTGGCCGATGACGTCCCCACCGACACGCTCACCCGCATGGGCATCCGGCCCCCCGGTGTCGACGTGCTCACCCCGGCCCAGGCCATGGGGCGCGAGTGGGAGGTCGTGGCCGTGCTGGGACTCCAGGACGGACGATGGCCGAACCTGCGTCTGCGTGACCGGGTGCTGCGCGCGGACCTGCTGGCCGACCTGGGAGCCGGCCGCGTCGGGACCGACAGTCAGGGCCAGGAGGTGCTCCTGGACGATCCCCGCTCGGCACGTCGCGTGGTGCTCGACGATGAGACCCGGCTCCTGGCTGCATCGCTGACCCGTTCACGCCGGGTGCTCCACGTCGCGGCCGTGCGCACCGAACAACAGGCGCCCTCCCAGTTCCTGGACCTCGTGGCGCGTCACGCCCGTGTCGCCCTCGTCGAGGGGGAGATCCCCCTGGAGCGGATCCCGCCCACACTGGACCTGCCCGGGCAGGTCGGGCGGCTGCGCCACCTGGCCGCACAACCCGAGCGCAGTGCGGCGCGCGAGGCGGCGACCACACTGCTGGCGCTGCTGGGGCGGGAGGGCGTGCGTCAGGCCGATCCCGCGGGGTGGACAGGTGCGGGAGGACTCTCCACCCAGGAGCCCGTCCTCGGGGAGGGGCCGGTCTTCGTCTCGCCCTCCAAGGTCCAGTCCGCCCGGGAGTGCGCCCTCAAGTGGTTCCTGGCCTCGGCCGGTGGGTCGCCCGCCTCGGGTGGTGCCCAGCAGCTGGGGACCCTGGTCCACGCGATCGCCCAGCGTCATCCCCACGGTCCCCTCGACGTCATGCTCGAAGAACTTGACCAGGCGTGGGAGGGACTGGGCCATGACCCCTCAACCTGGGTGGGGCGCCGCGAGAAGGAGCATGCGGAGGCCGTCGTGCGGGCGCTGGCCACCTACCTGGAGGGGGTCCCCGGCGAGGTCGGGGCCGAGGTACCTGTGCGGGCAGCGGTCGGAGGCCTTGTCATCACCGGCTCCATCGACCGCCTGGAGACGGTGGATGGTGGGGTACGCATCGTGGACCTGAAGACCGGGAAGCCCTCGGTCACGAAGGCGGGTGGTGAGGAACACCCCCAGCTGGCCACCTACCAGGTCGCCCTGCTCGCCCAGGGGCAGGCGGTGGCCGGGGCGCGCCTGGTGTTCCTGGGCAATGGGAAGGTCGAGGAGCGTCTCCAGACTCCCCTGGAGGGGGAACGCCTGGAACGGTGGAGGAGCGACCTGGAGGCCCTGGCCGGCACCATGCGTGCAGGCTCCTTCCGTGCCACGCCCTCAGAGGAGGCCTGCCGCTACTGCCCCTTCCGACGCAGCTGCCCCGCCATGGACCAGGGACGGAGGACCCTCGCATGACTGACGCACCGCGCCCCGGCACAGGGGACGCAGACACGCCTCGTCCAGAGGTGGGGGGTACGCACACAGTGCGCCCCGACGCCCTGGGCATCGCCCACCTCGTGGACGGCAACACTCCCACGCCTGAACAGGTCCGGGTCATCGAGGCGGACCCCACCCGCCCCGTCCTGGTGGTCGCGGGCGCCGGATCAGGCAAGACCGAGACCATGTCCATGCGCGTCCTGTGGCTGGTCGCGCATGAAGGCATGGACCCGGAGTCCATCCTGGGACTGACCTTCACCCGCAAGGCCGCCGCCGAACTCGGCTCACGCCTGCGCGCCCGGCTGGGATCCCTGGCCGACTCCCTGCCAGGACTTGCGGAAGCGGGGGACCCCGTGTCCCTCACCTACAACTCCTTCGCGGAGCGCATCGTGTCCGAGCACGGCCTGCGCATCGGGGTGGATCCCGACTTCCGGATGCTCGGCCAGGCCGGGGCCGTCCAGATGATGACCGACATCGTGGAGTCCTGGCGAGGCGACCTGCCCGGGGACGCCGCACCCACCACCGTGGTCCACCGCAGCCTCGCCCTGGCCGGGCACGTCGCGGAACACGACCTCACCCTGGACCAGGCGCGGGAGGAACTCACCTGGTTCGGGACCTCCCTGCGAGAGATCGGCAAGCCGACCTCGCACCTGGCGGGCGCGATCGCAGCCAATGACATGCGCCTGGCCCTGTTGGACCTGGTCGCGGAGTTCGACCGCCGCAAGCGGGCCGCGGGATTCCTGGACTTCTCCGACCAGCTCTCCCTGGCCACACGCATCGTCACCGAGGCCCCGGATGTGTGCGAAACGCTGCGACGCGACCACCGCGCCGTGCTCCTGGACGAGTTCCAGGACACCTCCGTCGTCCAGATGGAACTGCTCTCCCGTGTCTTCCACGACCACCCGGTCACGGCGGTCGGGGACCCGAACCAGGCGATCTACGGATGGCGAGGCGCCTCGGCTGCGTCCCTGGAGGGCTTCCTCTCCCGCTTCCAACCCACCGGGGAGCCCGACCCCGACCAGACATTGAGCCTGTCGACCTCGTGGCGCAATGACCGCCAGGTCCTCGACGTCGCCAACAAGGTGGCCGAACCCCTGCGTGCCCACTCCGTCCACGCCGTCTCCCCGGTGCTGCGGGCGCGTGACAAGGCAGGCGAGGGCTCCGTCGAGGTCGCCTACACCCTGGACCGGGGTGAACAGGTGGAGGTCGTGGCGGACTTCATCCAGGCCCACCGCGTTCCCCTCGGGTCGCGCATGGCCAGTGCCGCGGTCCTGTGCAGGCGCCGACGTGACTTCCAAGCCGTGGACGACGCCCTGCGGGCACGCGACATTCCCACCCAGGTCATCGGGTTGGGCGGGTTGCTCGACCAGCCCGCGGTCGCCGACCTGCGTGCCGCGCTGGAACTCGGCGTGGATGTCACGAACTCACCGTGGGTGGTCCGCCTGCTCGCCAACCTGGACCTCGGCTCCGCAGATCTGCGGGTCATGGGGGAGTGGTCGCGCAAGCTGGCGCGGCGTGGCAGCGAGGTGGAACGCCCTGAGACCCTGCTGCTCGATGCCGTGGACTCCCCGCCCGAGCCCGGGTGGTCGCCGCGCCCCGGCGTGCCCGCCTTCACCGAGGCCGCCGCCCGGCGCGTCCGTGTCCTGGGGCGGCGCCTGCGCGCCGTACGCAGAGGTGGCGGACGCGGGGTCGTGGAGCAGGTGGAACGCGCGATCTCGATCATGGGCCTGGCCGAGGACGTCACCGCCGACCCACTGCTCAACACCGGACGGGAGTCCCTCGACGCCTTCGTCGACGTCGCCACCGATTTCGAGGCCTCAGCCCAGGGGGCGACCATGAGGGGTTTCCTCACCTGGCTGTCCGTGGCCGAGGAGGAGGAGTCCGGACTGGCGGGCCCCAGCATCGAGCCCGACCCGGCTGCCGTGCAGATCATGACCATCCACGGCGCCAAGGGACTGGAGTGGGATGCCGTGGCCGTCTTCGCCATGGATGACGGGATCTTCCCCAAGCACAGTGGCCGCGGTGGGCGGACCTGGCAGGAGGAACCCCAGCCCTCCAAGGGGTGGCTGGGTACGGTCGACGAGCTGCCCTACCCCGTGCGTCGCGACGCGGATTCACTGCCTGCCTTCTTCCCCGACCTCAGTGAGGGACGGACCCCCCAAGCAGCGTTCAACAAGTGGGTGGGAGGCGCCTACGCCCAGGAGATGGGCGCCCACATGGAACGCGAGGAACGTCGCCTCGCCTACGTCGCCCTGACCCGGGCACGCCGGGACCTGCTGATGACGGGATCCTGGATCGACCATGCGAAGAGCCTGCGTCCGCCGTCGCGCTATCTCATGGAGCCCCTCATGGCGGGCCTCACCCGCAGTGATCCGGCCCGGGCGGTGGCGCCCCGACCCGATGAGGAGACCACGGCCGCCCTCGTAGGGGCCACGGAGCCCGCAGAGTTCCCTCGCAGGCCCGGACGGTCGCGGGAGCTTGTGAGTGCCTCCGCGCTGCGGGTGGCGGCGCGTGCCCTGGAGATGGAGGACCTGGGGCTCACCACGGACCAGGTGCTCGACTCCCTGGAAGAGGAGCCCCTGGGGCGCGATGTGCGGGCGCTGCTGGAGGAACGGGCCCTGCGCGAGGAGAGCCGCAGTGTGGTGGTGACGCCGGAGCGTCTGCCCGCCACCAGTGTGTCCAGGTTGTTGGAGGACCCCCAGGCATTCGCCCTGGACCTGCGCAGACCGCTGCCCGCGGAGCCCTCGGAGGCCTCGGCCCTGGGCACGATCTTCCACGCCTGGGCCGAGCGTCAGCTGCGTCAGACCAGCGGCGAACTCTGGGACGAGCCCGTGCCCGGTGAGGAGACCCTGTCGGAGCGCGAGCGGATCCGGCTGGCAGCGATGCAGGAGCACTTCCGGGGACTGTCACTGTTGGCCACCCACGTGCCGGTCGGCATTGAGGAGCCCTTTGCGGTCGAGATCGCGGGCGTGTCCGTCCAGGGCCGTATCGACGCGGTGTTCCGTGATGCCGGCGGACGCGACACGGTGGTGGACTGGAAGTCGGGTCGCGTGCCGTCTGAGGTCACGGAGCCTGCGGTGCTGCGCTACTACCTGACCCAGCTGCGCCTGTACCGGCTTGCGTGGGCGCGCCGCACCGGGGTGCCAGAGGAACAGGTCGCGGCGCGCGTCGCCTTCCTGGCGGGACCCACGGAGTTCTCCCTGGAGGATTTGGTGGGGATGCTCGGGGACGGGAACGGTGGCGTGCTGGACGACGCGGTCGGGGTGGCGCTGCGCCGGGCCTGAGGACAGAGAGTCGGGCCCGGGCTCAGGCGTCGATGCTCCCCTGGACGACGGTACGGACCGTGCCGCCCACCCACAGCCCAGTGTCCTCCTCGGTCAGGAGCACTCTACCCCCCCCCCCCAGCAGCAACCCCAGACGCCCCGAGTATGGAGTGCGGGCT
>JAKECL010000064.1 GCA_030460725.1 Propionibacterium sp. | reverse complement strand
ACCCCGGGCCCGCGCCACGTGGGAGGATGGAGGGGCCCCGCATCCCGCACAGAAGGATCTGTCGTGCGCCTCCACATCGCCTCCGACCACGCCGGTTTCGAACTCAAGTCACTCCTGGTGCTCCACCTGCGCGCCACGGGCGCGGAGGTCACGGACCACGGCGCCGAGACCTTCGACCCCCTGGACGACTACCCGCCGGTGTGTCTGGACTGCGCGGAGGCAGTGGTGGCCGACCCGGGCTCGCTCGGCATTGTCATCGGGGGCTCGGGCAACGGTGAACAGATGGCGGCCAACAAGGTCCGTGGGGTGCGTGCGGCACTGGTGTGGAGTGAGGAGACCGCCGTGCTCGCGCGCCAGCACAACGATGCCAATGTCATCTCCATCGGTGCGCGCATGCACACCCCCGAGGAGGCCACCCGCTTCGTCGACGCGTTCCTCGCCTCGGCCTTCAGTGGCGACCCTCGCCACCGTCACCGCATCGACCAGGTCTCCACCTACGAACTCAGTGGGCTCATCGACCGCAACTGAGGCAGCGCGCCGGTGGGAGGGAGCCGACCGACACCCGGAGCGGCTGGCCCGGGCCGTGGCGCTGCGGCTACCCTCGTGACGTGACCCCTGAAGAACTCGCTGACCTCATCCGCACTGCCCTGCTGGACGCCGCGACCGCTGGACGTCTGGCACTGGACCCCGCCGCCGTTCCGGACACCGTGAAGGTCGAGCGTCCCAGGAACCGCGACCACGGGGACTGGTCGACCAATGTCGCACTCCAGCTCTCCCGACGCGCGGGCCTGGCGCCGCGGGACTTCGCCGAGGTCCTGGCTGGCGAGCTGGAGAGCGCCGAGGGCATCGAGCAGGTCGCCATTGCAGGCCCCGGATTCATCAACATCACTCTGGGTGCAGCGTCGGCAGGTGCCCTGGCCGGCACGATCGTGGAGGCCGGCGCCGCCTTCGGCACGAACCCCTCCCTGTCGGGCACCCACATCAATCTGGAGTACGTCTCCGCGAACCCGACGGGCCCCGTCCACCTGGGGGGCGCGCGCTGGGCAGCGGTGGGGGACTCCCTGGCCCGCCTCATGGAGGCCTCCGGGGCACAGGTCACCCGCGAGTACTACTTCAACGACCACGGCTCCCAGATCGACCGTTTCGCCCGCTCCCTCTACGCCCGCGCCATGGGACATGAGGCGCCGGAGGACGGATACGGCGGCCAGTACATCGCCGAGATCGCCGACCAGGTCCGCCACGATGCGCTGGCCGCCGGCGAGCCCGACCCCGTCTCCCTGCCCGAGGCGGATGCGGTGGAGGCCTTCCGTGCGCGCGGGGTGGACCTGATGTTCGACGAGATCAAGGAGCGTCTGCACTCCTTCCGCTCCGACTTCGACGTCTTCTTCCACGAGGACTCCCTGCACAGCTCCGGTGCGGTGACCCGCGCCATCGAGGTCCTGCGCGAGCGCGGGGAGGTCTTCGACCAGGACGGCGCGGTGTGGCTGCGCACCACCGACTACGGGGACGACAAGGACCGGGTCCTCATCAAGTCCGACGGCCAGGCCGCCTACTTCGCGGGTGATGTCGCCTACTACCTGGACAAGCGCAGTCGTGGCGCCGATGTTGCCATCTACCTCCTGGGTGCGGACCACCACGGCTACATCGGCCGCATGATGGCCATGTGCGAGGCCTTCGGGGACACCCCCGGCGTCAACATGCAGATCCTCATCGGTCAGATGGTGAACCTGGTCAGGGACGGCCAGCCCGTGCGCATGTCGAAGCGCGCCGGCACCATCGTCACCCTGGACGACCTGGTGGACGCCGTGGGGGTGGACGCGGCCCGCTACGCGCTGGTGCGCGTGTCGATGGACTCCAACCTCGACATCGACCTGGACCTCCTGACCTCCCACTCCAACGAGAACCCCGTCTACTACGTCCAGTACGCCCACGCCCGCACCCGCAACGTGGCACGCAACGCCGCCGAGCACGGGGTGTCACGCGGCGAGGGCTTCGACCCCGCGGCCCTGGACCATCCCGCCGACGGAGACCTGCTGGGAGTCCTCGCCCAGTTCCCCGCCCAGGTCGCCCAGGCCGCTGAGCTGCGTGAACCCCATCGTGTGGCCCGCTACCTGGAGCAGCTGGCCGCCGCCTACCACGCCTGGTACGGCCAGTGCCGTGTCACACCGCGCGGTGAGGAGCCTGTCACCGCCGGTCATGTGGCCCGCCTGTGGCTCAATGACGCCGTCACCCAGGTCCTGCGCAACGGGCTGGACCTCCTGGGGGTCGGCGCACCCGAAAGGATGTGACCCGTGGGCCCCTCCCCGCACACCCCCGGTCCTGCAGGAGCTCCCCAGGAGCCCTGCGGGATCCTCGCCACGCAGGCAGAGCCCGCCGCGCCCGGCGTCGCGTCCCTCCACGAGGGCGGCGCCGCCCTCGTCGGGGCGGGGGAGGCGCCGGCGGGGACCCTCGTGTGCCCGGAACCCGAGCAGCGTCCCGATCTGTGGCCGTGGTCCGCGCGCCGACGCGAGGACGGGGTGCTGGAGATCGCGGGCGTGTCCCTGACCGCGGTGGCGCTTGACTTCGCGACTCCCGCCTATGTCCTGGACCGCGCGGACCTGCGGGGGCGGGCACGGGTGTGGAGCGACGCCATGGCCGAGGAGTTCTGGGACGGGTACGGGATGGCAGGCGGCGACGCGTTCTACGCGGCCAAGGCCCTTCTGTGTGCCGATGTCGTGGACGTGGTGACCCAGGAGGGCATGGGGATCGACACCGCCTCGCTGGGGGAGCTCCTCCTCACACTGCGCGCAGGAGCGGACCCGTCGCGGGTGGGACTGCACGGCAACAACAAGCTCGACCTGGAGATCGAGACGGCGTTGCTGGCGGGGCAGGGGCAGGGGATCGAACGGATCTTCATCGACTCCCTCCACGAGGTCGCCCAGGTGGAGCGCATCGCGGCATCGCTGGACACGACGGCACGCGTCATGGTGCGGCTGAAGACCGGGATCCACGCCGGGGGCAATGAGTACATCGCGACCTCGCACGAGGACCAGAAGTTCGGTGTGTCGGTTGCCGACGGAGGTGCCATGGAGGTGGTGTCCGCCATCCTGGCGAGCCCCCACCTGCAGCTCCTGGGCTTCCACAACCACATCGGCTCCCAGATCGAGGGCACCGAGGCCTTCGTCGCGGCCGTGGGCGTCGTCATGGACTTCCGCGCCCGCGTCCAGCGCGAACTCGGGGTGAGGACACAGGAGGTGGACCTGGGTGGCGGGGTCGGGATCGCCTACACCGGTGCGGACCCGGTGCCGACCTCCGCGGCGGAGGTCGCGCGTGAGCTGGCCGCCGCCGTGCGCGCGGCTGCCGAGCGTACCGACACCGACGTGCCCCATGTCTCGGTGGAGCCGGGGCGCTGCGTGGTGGGCCCCACCACGGTGACCCTCTACCGGGTGGGTGCCGTCAAGGACGTGACCCTGGAGGGTGGGGCACTGAGACGGTATGTCTCGGTGGACGGGGGCATGTCCGACAACATCCGCCCCGCCCTCTACGGGGCCGCCTACACCGCCACCCTGGCGAACCGGGCACCGACGGGACCCTGGCAGCGGTGCCGTGTGGTGGGCAAGCACTGTGAGTCCGGGGACGTCGTGGTCCACGACGTCGACCTGCCTGAGGACGTGCGCGCCGGTGACCTGCTGGCGGTGCCCGCCACCGGTGCCTACGGGTGGTCGATGGCGTCGAACTACAACATGATGACGAAGCCCGGGGTGCTCGCGGTGGAGCAGGGAGAGGCACGCTGGATCGTGCGCCCGCAGACGCTGGAGGACCTCATGGGGCTGGATCCGGGGCTGGATGTGGGACTGGACGCAGGGCTGGATGCTGGACTGGATGTGGAGACAGGGCGCGGGGACGGCCTGGGGACGGCCGGCGGGCAGGCTGCTGGCCGGGAGGCTCCGGGCGGGGCAGGTCCCGCACACTGAGGTCCGCGCACCGGGGCCCGCGCACTGAGTCCCGCACACTGGGACGCCGGCGCGCTCCGCGACTTTCAAGATGCACCCAAGTCAACCTTCGCCCGGCGTCTTCCCATTCTCTGCGTGAGGGATACCGCAGTCCACGGAGTGGACCAGGTGCGCACCGGCCGCTCCTGAAGGTAAAGTCGGGGCCATGTCAGAGGAAAAAGTCCAAGGTGCCCCCTCCGGGCCGCTCGTCGTCGTGGAGCATGTCTACAAGCACTTCGGTGACTTCGAAGCCCTCCACGACATCAACCTGACGGTCGACAAGGGCGAAGTGGTGCTCCTGGTCGGGCCGTCGGGATCGGGCAAGTCCACCCTCTGCCGCACCATCAACCGCCTGGAGACCGTGACCTCGGGCGAGATCTACATTGACGGTGTGCCACTGCCCAAGGAGGGCAAGAAGCTCGCGGCCCTGCGCGCCGACGTGGGAATGGTCTTCCAGTCCTTCAACCTCTTCTCCCACAAGACGATCCTGGAGAACGTCACCCTGGCGCCCGTGAAGGTCAAGAAGGTCCCCAAGGCCGAGGCCGTCGAGCGGGCGCGTCAGCTCCTGGACCGTGTCGGTGTGGGCGCCCAGGCCGACAAGTACCCCGCCCAGCTCTCCGGTGGACAGCAGCAACGCGTCGCCATCGCCAGGGCCCTGGCGATGCAGCCGAAGGTCATGCTCTTCGACGAGCCCACCTCCGCCCTGGACCCCGAGATGATCAACGAGGTCCTCGACGTCATGGTGCAGCTCGCCAAGGACGGCATGACGATGATCGTGGTCACCCACGAGATGGGCTTCGCCCGCAAGGCCGCCGACCGCGTGGCATTCATGTCGGACGGCCAGATCATCGAGCAGGCCCCGCCCGAGCAGTTCTTCTCCCATCCCCAGACTGACCGGGCGAAGGACTTCCTCTCCAAGATCCTCTCCCACTGAGCATCCTCGGGGCGCCGTCGGTGCCCCGATCCCATCATCCATGCAGCATCCATGTCACCGGGCACGGGCCCGGTGAGGACGAAAGGACCTTCCATGCGTTTGAAGGGTTTCCTCGCCGCAGCGGCCGCAGCGGCCACGGCGCTCTCCCTGGCGGCCTGCTCCTCCGGTTCCCCAGCCTCCGGTGAGTCCGGCGCCGCGAACGAGGGCGGCTCCGCCTCCGAGTTCCCCGTCGCCTCGAACGTGGAGCTGACCGACTCCCCGACCTTCGACGCCATGAAGTCTGCGGGCAAGGTCCGCGTGGGCGTCAAGGAGGACCAGCCGGGTCTGGGCTACCTCGACGCCGTCACGGGCGAGCGCTCCGGTTTCGACATCGACGTTGCCAGGTGGATCGCGGCCGAGCTCGGTTTCTCCACCGACCAGATCGAGTTCCAGAAGATCCCCTCGGCCAACCGCGAGCAGGCTCTCATCAACGGCGACATCGACTACTACGTCGGCACGTACTCCATCACCGACAAGCGCAAGGACCAGGTCGGCTTCGCCGGCCCCTACTTCGTCACCGGGCAGGGCCTGCTGGTCAAGGCCGACAACACCGACATCACCTCCGACAAGGACCTGGCCGGGAAGACGGTGTGCTCCGCGACCGGGTCCACCCCGATCCAGAACATCAAGGACAACTACCCCGACACCAAGACCACGGAGTTCGACACCTACTCCCAGTGCGTCGAGGCCCTCAAGGACGGCAGCGTGGACGCCGTGACCACCGACCAGGCCATCCTCATCGGCTACGCCGCCCAGGAGCCTGACGCCCTGAAGGTCGTCGGTGAGCCCTTCAGCGTCGAGAAGTACGGGGTCGGTGTGCCCAAGGACGATGCGGCGCTGCGCCACTTCATCAACAAGGTCTTCACCGACGGTGGGGCCACCTGGACCAAGATCTACGACGCCACACTCGGCGCCTCCGGCACCAAGGTCGAGCAGCCCGCAGTCGACGACTACGAGTGAGTGAGACGGTGGGGGCGGAACGCGAGTCCTGCCCCCACCCCCGCTCGCCCGGGTCCCTGCACCATCCGGGTTCCGCAGCAGCACCGGGCCCCGCGGCAACACCGGGGCCTGTGGCAACACCGGGGCCCGCGCCCCTGAGCTGCGCGGACCCCACCAATGGAAGGAGGCACAGTGGACGTCCTGTTCAACAACACGGACCTGTTCGTCAAGGGCTTCGGCACCACCCTGGTCCTGTTCGCAGGAGGCGGCGCCATCGCGCTGGTCCTCGGTTTCATCACCGGCGCGATGAGGGTCTCGCCCGTGCCGATCATGCGGGCCGTGGGGACCGTCTACGTCAACCTCGTGCGCAACACCCCCCTGACCCTGCTGTTCTTCTTCTTCGCCTTCGGCTACCCCAAGCTCTTCCCCGTCGGATCGTGGGGATCGGGTCTCTCCTACGTGGAGCTCGCAATCCTGGCCCTGGGGCTCTACACGGCGACCTATGTCGCCGAAGTCATCCGCTCCGGCATCAACACGATCCCCGCCGGCCAGATGGAGGCCGGGCGGGCTTTGGGGTTCACCTTCACCCAGTCCATGCAGCTCATCGTCCTGCCCCAGGCGGGCCGGGCGGTCGTGCCGCCGATGATGAGCGTGCTCATCGCCCTGCTGAAGAACACCACGGTGGCAGCCGGCTTCTCAGTTCTTGAGGCCGGTGCCATCCGCGCCTATCTCTCGGAGCGTTCCGAGCCCCTCATGGCGGGGCTGTTGTGGGTGGCAGCGATCTTCGTGGTCCTGGTGCTCCTGCTCGCCATGCTCCAGCGTGTCCTCGAGAAGAAGCTGCAGGTGGTCCGATGAGCTCCCAGCACATCTACGACGTCCCCGGCCCTGTCGCCCGCCGGCGCTACGCGCTCATGGCCGTGGCGACCGTGGTGGTGGTCGGCGCCATCCTCGGCTTCATCATCTACCGTTTCCAGGTGACGGGGCAGTTCTCGGCCCGGAAGTGGTCGGTCTTCACCTACCCGCAGGTGTGGGGCCAGATCGGCGAGCGTCTCCTCAACACCCTCAAGGCCTTCGCGGTCTCCGCAGTCCTCGCACTCGTGCTCGGTCTGCTCCTCGCCGTGGGCCGCCTCTCGGACCACCGGTGGGTGAAGGTGCCGACGGTGTGGTTCCTCGAGGTCTTCCGTGCGGTCCCCGTCCTGATCCTCATGATGATCATGTACTACGGGATGCCGACCATCGGCCTGAAGTTCTCGACCTTCACCTCCGTGGTGACCGCTCTGACGCTCTACAACGGGACGATCCTCGCCGAGGCGATCCGCTCCGGCATCCTTGCCCTGCCCCGGGGCCAGTGGGAGGCGGCCTCGGCACTGGGACTGCGCAAGACCAATGTCATGACCATGATCCTGCTGCCCCAGGCGATTCGGGCCATGTTGCCGGTGATCATCGCCCAGCTCGTCGTCATCCTCAAGGACACGGCCCTCGGCTTCATCGTCACCTATCCGGAGCTGCTGGACTATGCGAAGTTCATCGGTACGCAGGCCCAGTTCGACTCCCCGCTGATCCCGGCAGCCATGGTCGTGGGCACCATCTACGTCGCCATGTGCCTCACGGTGGCGGGACTCGCGAAGATCGCCGAGGAGTCCATCTCCGGCACCCAGGGCCCCGACGGCAAGAAGCACGGGTGGCGCAACACGAACCTCCAGATCGCGCGCACCCGGGTGCGTCGTCAACGCGTGGACGGGACGATCAGCGAGCCCGGGGTCTCCATGGTCGCGGCTCCAACTGCGTCAGGGAGCGCAGGTGTTGCATCGGCTCCGACCACGGGCCCCCGCGGCTCCTCGCTGCCAATGCCCCCGCGGCGCAACGCCTCCGGCGGACCGGCGACGAGTCCTGCCTGAGACAACGCCCGAGCACGTCCACTGCTGCGCCCTCGCCCCACCGACCCCGCCCACCAGGGGGGGGGGACGTGGGCGCAGCGCCGTGTCCTCCCCACCGACCCCGCATGACGGGGGAGCGGCGAGTGGGCCGGGGTGCGCGCCTGCGCGGCGCGTCGTAGGGTTCACACATGCAGGAAGCCACC
>JAKECL010000527.1 GCA_030460725.1 Propionibacterium sp. | reverse complement strand
GTGAGCCGTCTGACATCGCACCCCACCCGCCCGCACCCGCGTCCTCGGCCCGGGCGGGGGCGCATCCCCGAGCGAGGGCGCACCTCCGGGCGGGGGCGCATCCCCGAGCGAGGGCGTACCCGAGCGGGGCGCACCCGGGCCGAGCAGGGATCAGAAGGAGCCGTCGATGTCCGCGACCACCACGACCTTCTGGTTGACGAACTCCATGAGACCCAGGTCAATGAGCTCTCGGCCGTAGCCCGACCTCTTCGTGCCACCGAAGGGGATGTCGGCCTTCACACCCGTGGGCTGGTTGATGTAGACCATGCCGGTGTCCAGGCGCCTGGCCAGACGCTGGGCACGCGCGATGTCCCGGGAGAACACCGACCCTCCCAGTCCGAAGGGCGAGGCGTTCGCGATGCGCACCGCGTCCTCCTCATCCGCAGCCCGGTAGAGCTGGGACACCGGACCGAAGAACTCGGTGCTCGCCGTGTCCGAGTCCAGCGGGATGTCGGTGACCAGGGTCGGCCGGAAGAAGGCCCCGTGGTCGGGCACCGCCGCACCGATCTCCTCCACCGTCGCGCCCTCGTCACGGGCGTGGGCCACCTGGACACGCAGGATGTCCACGGCCTCCGCGGAGGACAGCGGGGCCAGTGTCGTGGCCGGGTCCATGGGATCGCCCGCCACCAGGGCCTGGACGCCGCGGCGGTAGTCCTCCAGGAAGTGGTCGTACACGGAGTCCAGGACGATGAGGCGCTTCGCCGAGCAGCACACCTGCCCGGCGTTCCAGTGACGCCCGAACACCGCCCATTGCGCGGCCTTCTCCACCTCGGCGTCCTCCAGCACGATGTAGGCGTCGGCCCCACCCAGCTCCAGGGTCGACTTCTTGAGGTTCTGTGCCGCGAGCGCCGCGATGGAGGCGCCGGCACCCTCCGAACCAGTCAGTGCCACCCCACGCACCCGAGGGTCGGACAGCACCTGCTCACTGGCCTGGTGGGAGGTGAAGACATTGGTGAGGACGCCCTCCGGCGCGCCGGCCTCCTCCAGCAGTCCCTCCATCGCCAGTGCCGACTGGGGAACGTTGGACGCGTGCTTGAGCAGCATCGTGTTCCCCGCCATCAGCAGCGGGGCACCCACGCGCACCACCTGGTAGTAGGGGAAGTTCCAGGGCTCGACGGTGAAGATGACTCCCATCGGGTCGTTGACCAGCGCCACATCGGTGTCCCCGAAACCTTCGGCGTGGAGGAAGCGGGGGCGCAGCGCGTCCGCGCCGTGGCGGGCGTAGTACTCGAGAATCCTCGCCGAGAGCTCGACCTCCGCCTCTGCCTCGCCGATGAGCTTGCCCATCTCCAGGGTGAGGATGCCCGCGTAGCGTGCGTGGTCCCCACGCAGCAGATCGGCGGCACGCTGGAGGATGTCGCCACGGTGCTCCGCGGTGGTGGAGCGCCAGGAACCGTAGGCGTGGTCGGCGCGCGTGATCGCCACCTCAACCTGTTCGGAGGTTGCGGTGGGGAAGGTGGCGACGACCTCTCCCGTGTAGGGGTTGGTGGTGGCGTAGGCCATGGCTGCTCTCCTGGTGGTCGGGTTCCCGTCGACGAGGGCGACGCCCGTTGCGTCTGTCCCGCCCCCGTCGGGCGACCTCGCTGGGCTGTCCTCGGGAACCACCTCCGATGATGCCACGGCCCCTCCCGGTGGGCACGGGGAGCCTCGCACCGACGGCCACGCGGGCTCGCCACGGTGGGCCCCTC
>JAKECL010000063.1 GCA_030460725.1 Propionibacterium sp. | reverse complement strand
CTTTCGGGAGTCGAATCCACATGCGGTTGATGTCTGAGGGGTGTAGACGGTGACGGGGTGTGGGTTCGGGGTGGATCTGGCTGGTGAGGACAGCTTTCGGGGGTTGAACCCACGGGCGGTTGACCTGTGGGGGCGACACCGGAAGCTCCCGGGGGACGAGCTCGGGGCCGCCCTCGTCGATGGACGGGAGGGCGACCCCGGCACGGACGACCCCGGTGAGGCGCCCCGGGCCCGGAGCGCCTCAACACACAGAACTCAGCCCAGCGCCGCGTCCACGACCTTCTTGGCCTCGGCCTGGACCTCGTGGAGGTGATCCTCGCCCTTGAAGGACTCGGCGTAGATCTTGTAGACGTCCTCGGTGCCCGAGGGGCGTGCGGCGAACCAGGCGTCCTGCGTGACGACCTTGAGACCGCCGATGGGGGCGTCATTGCCGGGGGCTCGCACCAGCTTCGAGACGATGGGCTCACCCGCCAGCTCCGTGGCGGTGACGTCCTCGGGGGAGAGCTGTGCCAGACGCGCCTTCTGCTCCTTGGAGGCCGGGGCGTCGATGCGGGCGTAGGCCGAGGCGCCGAAGCGCTCCACCTGGTCGCGGTGCAGTTGCGAGGGCGACCTACCGGTGACCGCCAGGATCTCCGAGGCCAGCAGCGCCATGATCAGGCCGTCCTTGTCGGTGGTCCACACGCTCCCGTCCTTGCGCAGGAAGGAGGCGCCGGCGGACTCCTCGCCGCCGAAGCCGACCTCGCCGGTGAGCAGGCCGGGGACGAAGTACTTGAAGCCGACCGGCACCTCCACCAGTCGGCGCCCGATGGAGGCCACCACGCGGTCGATCAGCGAGGAGGACACGAGCGTCTTGCCCACCCCGGCATCCGCGTTCCAGCCGGGTCGGTGGGTGAAGAGGTACTCGATGGCCACGGCCAGGTAGTGGTTGGGGTTCATGAGACCGTCGGGGGTGACGATGCCGTGGCGGTCGGAGTCCGCGTCATTGCCGGTGGCAATGTCATAGGGGGTCTCGCCCTTGGCGTCCGGCGTCATGGCTCCGCGCAGCGAGGCCATGGCGTAGGGGGAGGAGCAGTCCATGCGGATCTTGCCGTCCCAGTCCAGGGTCATGAACTTCCACGTCGGGTCGACCTCGGGGTTCACCACCGTGAGGTCGAGGTCGTAGCGCTCGGCGATCGCCGCCCAGTAGTCGACGCTGGCCCCGCCCAGGGGGTCGGCACCGATGCGGATGTGCGCGTCCCGGATGGCATCGATGTCGATGATGGAGTCCAGTTGGTCCACGTAGTTCGCCAGGTAGTCGAACTTGTGGACCCGAGGGTGGTCCAGCAGTGCGGAGGTGATGGTGCGGGGAACGCTGCGCCACCCAGATGCCAGGATCTCGTTGGCGCGCTCCGCGATCCAGCCGGTGGCGTCGGAGTCGGCGGGTCCACCGTGGGGCGGGTTGTACTTGAAGCCGCCGTCACGTGGGGGGTTGTGCGAGGGCGTGACCACGATGCCGTCGGCCAGACCCGGACCCGTGGTCCGCAGCTGCCCCGGTGCGCCGTTGGCATTGAGGATCGCCAGGGACACCGAGGGGGTGGGGGTGTAGGACTCTCGGGAGTCGATCTCCACGTCCACGCCGGCCGCGGTGAGGACTTCGAGTGCGGTCTGCCACGCGGGGTGGGACAGGACGTGGGTGTCGCGACCGATGTAGAGGGGTCCGTCGTATCCCTGGGCGGTGCGGTACTCGACGATGGCCTGTGTGATGGCGACGATGTGGGCCTCGTTGAAGGCGGCGTCCAGGGAGGAACCGCGGTGACCGGACGTCCCGAAGATCACCTTCTGGTCCGGGTTTGTCACGTCCGGTTCCAGGTCGTAGTAGGCGGAGACGACCGCCTGGGGGTCGATGAGGTCGTGCGGTTGGGCGACGGTGCCAGCTCTTTCATGCATGCCCCCAGTGTTCCACCTGCACTCTGCGCGTGGGGCCCTTCCTTCCGCTGGATGGACATTGTGCAGGTCCGCCCGGGCGTGTCCCGAGGTCGGGCGCTGGGCGGATAGAGTTGGTGTGGCGCCGACCACGTCGGCAGGTCCGAAGGGGTGGCGCCGCCCGCGGACACGGTGGTCCGTCGGGTCGGGCGACGACGAGGTCCTCCAGGAGGCAACCAGTGGGATGGTTCGGTTCGATCGAGCACAACAGGTGGCTCTCTGCCCAGATGCAGGCACTGCTGGACACCGCGCGGGGCGCCACGGTCCCCACCGGCTTCGCCCACCTCGACGCCGAGGGCGTCGCCGACACCGAACGCCCCGTGGACCTGGCCGTCACCGCCCGTATGACCTACGTGTTCTCGCTGGGCACCCTCATGGGGATCCCCGGATGCCGGCGCCCGGCCGATCACGGGGTGCGTGCCCTGTCGCGTCACTTCACCGATCCTGTCGGTGGTGGCTGGCTGACGCTGATCGGCCCGGAGCCGGACGCCGACGGCCACGGCATTGCCTGGGAGGGACCCACCCAGCCCAAGTCCCAGTTCCACCACGCCTTCCTGGTGCTGGGGGCCGCCGCAGCCACCGTGGCCAGTCGTCCCGGCGCCCATGAACTCCTCATCGCCGCCCTGCACGACCAGGAACGTCACTGGTTGCGCCCCGACGGTCTGGTGTCGGACATGATGGGTGCCGACCACACCACGCTCGATGCCCCGCAGACCCTGGGCACCCTGGTGCACACCGTGGAGGCCTACCTTGCCGCCGCCGAAGCGACCACCGACCCCGTGTGGGTGGATCGGGCCGAGGTCATGACCCGTTTCGTCCACGACTGCGCACACGAGGCCGACTGGCGGCTGGGGGAGTACTTCGACTCCGGGTGGCGGCCGTTGGACACGCACGAGGGCGAGGCGACCTCCACCGCAGGAGGGGAACCCCACTCCGGGAACAGGACGGTTCCACCAGACGTCACCTGGCCGGGTGTACGACGCGCCTACCGAGGTTCCGTCATCGGGCACTCCCTGCAGTGGGCGAGACTGGCCGTGCAGGTCCGTGCCGCACTGCGGTCCATGGGCCGCCCCCAGCCCGAGTACCTTCTGGAGATGGCCCAGGAGATGTTCGAGCGCGCGCGGGTCGACGGGTGGCGCCGCTCAGGGGTCTCCGGTTTCGCACTCAGTGTGGACGCCGGTGGGCAGCCGCTGGAGACCGAGCACATGACCTGGGTGGCGTGTGAGGGCGTGTGCGCGGCAGTCGCCCTGCGCCGCGCGATGCTGGACGACGGCGCGTCCCAGGGGGACGTCGAGCACTACGAACACTGCTACCGCTCCTGGCTGGACCACCTCAATGACCACGTCATCACCTCTGCGGGCGTGTGGAGGGGGAGTCTGGACGACCGGAATGAACCCACTGCACAGACGGGGCCGTCGCGTTCCGATGTCTACCACGCCATCCAGACCCTCCTGATGGCCCGTGTTCCCCTGTGGCCACCCTTCGCCTCCGCGATCTCGCGCGGTCTGCTGGACCAGCCCGCCCAGCCACCTGCCGACAAGCGCTCCTGGAACGTCTTCGCACGCCGCCCCTGAGCCGAGCATCCGGGGCGTCCTGAGCCGTCGGCGTGCGGTGCCGGGCCCTGGCACCTGGACGGTCCGGTCCCCGGAACAGGTCGATCCGCCCGGTCAGGTTCGCGTCCCGCCCTCGTCACGCAGGACCGAGCGGTGGGACAGCCCTCGCGCACACCCCCCAGCCGGTGCCACTGTGGAGGCATGACCTCCGACGCCGCGACCCGACCACGACTGTTCGTCTCGAACGTCGTGCGTCAGCGTCCGGGTGCCCCCGCCTTCCACCACCTGGTCACCCTGCTCAGCTCCCACCTCGTCCAGGTCGCCTCGCGCGACTGGGAGGTCACGTGGGCCTTCGCCCAGGACGAGGGCGTACGGGCAACCCTTGCGCGGGCACGCGCGGCCGACGCGGTTGTCCTGATGGGAGGTGAGGACATCTCCCCGGACCTCTACGGAGTCTCCACGGGGTACCCCGGGGAGTCCCCCCACCATCGGGGCGGGGACCTGGCCCAGATCGAGTTGGTGCGCGACGCGGTGCGTCGGAGCACCCCGCTGCTGGGCATCTGCCGTGGCCTCCAGGTGCTCAACGTGGCGTTGGGAGGCACCCTGGTCCCCGACCTCACCGTGCCAGGTCACCGCAGCGACACACTGCTGCAGGACCTGAGGTTCGCGCGCCACGAGGTGGTCGTGGATCCCGCGCGTCGGCTGGCTCCCGCCCTGGTCGGCGGTGAGGTCCACTCCGCCCACCACCAGGGGGTGGACAGGCTGGGGGAGTCCCTCCTGTTGACGGCCGCCGCCCCTGACGGCACCGTTGAAGCGGTGGAGCACACCTCTGCCCCCGTCTACGGGGTCCAGTGGCACCCGGAGGATCCCGCCTCCGACCCCCGTTCCCTCGGGGCCCTTCTCGACCATCTGCGCAGCGCGACCCGGGAACGGATCGCAGCATAGGGTGGGCACCCATCAAGGACGTCCCCGGACGTCGCACCGACACAAGGAGAACCCATGAGTACGACACGGCACCGCCTGGCAACACGTCCCCTGGCCGCCCTGGCGCTGGGAACAGCCGCGATGCTCGCACTGTCCGCCTGCGGGGGAGGCTCCCAGTCCGGTGAGTCCGGAGCCTCGGGCGCCACGGGAGGGGACGGAGGCTTCTCCTCCTCCAACGCCGACTACGACGCCATTGTCAACGCCGGTCCCGTGGCCGATGACGCGACGGTCGAGGCCAACGCCTGGGCCAAGGCCGTCAAGGACTCCGGCACCCTGCGTGTGGGCGGTAGGGAGACCTCGACCCTGTTCTCCAACCTGGACCCCGTCTCGGGTGTCGTCACCGGGTTCGATGCGGGTCTGTGCCAGTTGCTGGCCCGCTACATCCTGGGTGATGCGTCCAAGACGTCCCTGACCCAGGTCTCGGTGGACACCCGCGAGGAGTTGCTGGTCAACAAGCAGGTCGACATCGTGGCTGCCACCTACTCCATCACGCCGGCGCGTCTGGAGCGCATCGACTTCGCCGGACCGTACTACTCCTCCCAGGCCGCGATCATGGTCAAGTCCGACAACACCGACATCAAGGGCGTCGACGACCTGGCGGGCAAGACAGTGGCGACCCAGGCTGGTTCCACCGGTGAGACGACCCTGGCCGAGCACGCCCCGGAGGCCAAGGTCCTGGCCCTGCCCGACAATGCCCAGGCCCTCCAGTCCGTCCAGCAGGGGCGCGCCGATGCCTACGTCATCGACCAGACCCTCCTGCTCAACAATGTCGTCAAGGACCCCGACAACCTCAAGGTCGTCGGGGACCCCTTCGGCACCGCCGATCTGTACGGACTGGGTCTGCCCAAGGACGCCGGCGCCGTGGAGTTCGTCAACGACTTCCTCAAGAAGATCGAGGACGACGGCACCTGGCTGAAGCTGTGGAAGAACACCATCCAGACGCAGACGAAGGTCGAGTCCGAGCCCACGCCCCCCACCATTGGCGAGGGCGTCAACTGAGTCCGGAAGGCGACTGAGACATGGTCCTGTGGCAGTACCGCGGGGACTTCCTGGCCGGGCTCGGGGTCACCCTGCAGCTGACCGTCCTGGCGTTCCTGGGCGCCGCGGTGCTGGGCACCCTCATGGCCGCGTTCCGTATCAGCCCGATCGCGCCACTGCGCGCGGTCGGGCTGGTCTTCGTGGAGGTGTTCCGCAACGTACCCCTGATGAGCCTGATGATCGTCGTGGTGTACGCGCTGCCGGAGATCGGGATCACCATGTCCTTCGAGACCTCCGTGATCGTCTCGATGATCTGTGTGGGGGGTGCCTTCCTGTGCGAGGCGGTGCGCGGGGGGATCAATGCCGTGCCCGCAGGACAGATCGAGGCGGCACGCTCCCTGGGGTTCACCTTCTCCGGGGTGATCGGGCAGGTGGTGCTGCCCCAGGCTGTGCGCTCCATGGTCCAGCCGCTGGTGACCGTGTTCATCGGTGTCCTCATCAGCTCCTCCCTGGCGGGTGTGGTGGGGGTGCGTGATCTGACGGCCACTGTCTCCTGGATCAACAACCAGGAGGCCCGGGGCCTGGAGACCTTCATGGTTGCTGCGGTCATGTACCTGGTCATCGCCCTGCTGGCCGGTGCGGTCGGGGACCGCCTGGAGAGGAAGCTGAGGGTCCTGCGATGAGCACCGCACCTCTGGCGGGACCGCTGCCCGGCCCGACGTCTGGTCCCGGCCACACCTCCGGGCCGACCCCGGGGGGCGCCCCGGCTCCCGGCGGTCCGGCGAAGTGGCGTCGCCCTCGTCGCTCCTCCGTCTCCACGGGTCCCACTGCCCTCTTCGATGCCCCCGGCCCCCGGGCTCTGGCCCGGATCCGGTGGATCACCGCGGCCTCCGTGGTGGTGGTCCTCGCCGCCGTCGCCTGGGCCGTGTACCTCTTCGGCGTCAATGGGCAGCTGGCCCCGCAGAAGTGGGAGGCCTTCGTCCAGTGGCCCATCCAGCGTTATCTGCTCAAAGGCCTGGGCAACACGATGCTGGGAGCTCTGGGCGCCGCCGCGATCGCACTGCCCCTGGGCGTGGTGCTGGCGCAGGGCCGCCTGAGCGGCCAGCAGGCACTGCGGTGGGCCTCCACCGCCATCATCGAGTTCTTCCGCTCGATGCCGCTGCTGCTGCTCATCTACATCTTCTTCATTGCCCTGCCGCGCTACGGCGTGAACCCTGACCTGTACTGGAAGCTCGTCATCCCCATCGGGCTGTGTTCGGGTGCCACCATTGCCGAGGTCTTCCGCGCGGGCATCCTGGCGTTGCCCGCCGGGCAGTCCGAGGCGGCTGCCGCCGTGGGAATGACCCACGCCCAGTCCATGCGCTACGTGGTCTTCCCCCAGGCGGTGCGCATGGTGATGCCAGGCCTCCTGGCGCAGGTGGTGGTCCTGCTCAAGGACACGACGCTGGGCTACGTCGTCGCCTACTCCGAGCTGCAGTACTCCGCGAAGGTCCTGGTGTCCTCCACCGGGAACCTCATCCAGACCTATCTGCTGGTCACCGCGCTCTACATCCTCATCAACCTTGCGATCACCAAGGTTGCCGAGGCCTGGGGCAGGCGCACCCAGCGCCGTTATGCACGTGCAGGTGCGCGTCAGGTGGCGACCGGGCCGCGCTGAGTGGGGCCGGCCGGCCCGCGCCTTCCTCCCGGGGTCTGCCCGGTCCCTTGTCCCCCTCTTCGCCGACGAGGGCGGCGCCGATGCGCTCGTGCCTCCGTGACCTGGGTGTCCCGGCTGCTCCGTCAGCCCGCCCGGCTTGCGCGGCGTGCGTTCAGGGCAGGAGCACCCGCGCTCCCACGCGGGTGCCCGATCGCATGGAGGAGTGGACAGCGGCCGCTTCCTCCATCGCCCCCACCTCCGCCAGTACCGGGCGCACCAGGCCCCGTCGTACCAGCGGCCAGACGTGGGTCTCCAGGTCCTCGCACAGGCGGGCGCGCTGCCGGGCCGGGAGCGAGCGCAAGGTGGTCCCGCGGATGGTGAGTCCCCTCAGCAGCACCCGTGCCAGGTCGAGTTCCGCCCCATGTCCACCCAGCAGCCCGATGACGACCAGGATGCCGCCGGGAGCCAGCGCGTTCACGTTCTGGGCCAGGGCGCCCGCCCCCGAGACGTCGAGCACCATGTCCACACCGCGCCCCTCGGTGTGGGTGGCGATGAAGGGGGCCAGCTCATCGTGGCGGTCCACCGCGGCATCGGCTCCCAGCCTCACGCAGGCCACCGCCCGCTCGGGTGAACCCGCAGTGGCCAGGACGCGGCAGCCCAGGGCTCGGGCCACCTGGATGGCGATGCTGCCCACCGACCCGGTGCCGCCCTGGATGAGGACCACCCGTCCGGTGTTCTCCTGGGGATCCGCGGACAGGCCTGCCACATCGACCAGGGTGTGCCAGGCGGTGGCCGCGGCCTCCACCACGGTGGCGGCCAGGACGTGCGGCGCGAGGTCCCGGGTGAGGCGGGACTCCAGGAGATCCTCGTCGGTGAGGGGTGAGAAGCCGGGGTGGAACCGGGGATCCGCCGCCGGGTCCAGGGAGGGCA
>JAKECL010000062.1 GCA_030460725.1 Propionibacterium sp. | reverse complement strand
GGACGACGCCCTCTCACGGCGTTAACACCGGTTCAAATCCGGTTGGGGGTACCACACATGAGTGGGGCGGACCTTCCGGATCCGTCCCACTTCTTCGTCTGCCGTCCGTTCGCCGGCCCCCGCCCTCTCCCAGCGAAGTCCGCTGCCTTCTCCGCCGAGGTCCGCTGCCTTTCTCGTCGAAGTCCGCTGCCTTTCATGTCGAAGTCCGTCCTCCCTCGCAGGTGGAACCAACGGGACGGACTTCGGCGGGAAACGGGACGGACTTCGGCGGGAAACGGGACGGACTTCGGCGTGTCAGCGGGCGTCGATGGCGGAGACCAGGCGGTCGACCAGATGGGGCCAGGTCCACTCGGCCTCCATCCACTCCCGCCCGGCGCGTCCCAGGCGCTCACGCCTGGCCGGGTCCTGCAGCAGGTCCACCAGGGCGTCGACGAGGGCGTCCTCGTCGTGACCTCCCACCACGGTGCCTGTGACGTCCTCCAGCACGGTCTCCGGGGCTCCGCCGGAGTCACCCGCGATGACGGGAAGACCGGCTGCGGAGGCTTCCAGGAAGACGATTCCCAGACCCTCCACGTCCAGCCCGCCCCCGCGTGTACGGCAGGGCATGGCGAACAGGTCGCCCATGGCGACGTGACCGGGCAACTCCTCCGCGGGCACCTCACCTGTCAGGATGATGGAGTCACGCACAGGGGAAGAGCGTCGCATCTCGGCGAGGTGACGGGCGTAGGGTCCCCAACCCACGACGACCAGTCGGGCGTCCGGCACGGCGGCGCGCACCCGAGGCCACACCCGGATGAGGGTGTCCTGCCCCTTGCGCCGCACCAGACGGGAGACGCAGACGACGGTGGGCGCCTGTCCCAGACGGTACCGCGCGCGCAGGGAGGCGCGGACTGCCGGATCAGGACGGAAACGATCGACGTCGATGCCCGAGGGCAGGTGGAGCACCTCGGCAGTGTCCGGAATGAAGGGGCGCAGCCGACCCAGTGTGTAGGAGGAGATGTAGGTGACCACATCGGCGTGGCGGAAGATCCGATGCAGGGCGGAGCGTGCTCCTGCCACCATCGACCACCCGACCTCGTGGCCGTGGGTGGTGGTGATCACGCGGCTGGCACCGGCCCGCTTCGCCCGTCCACCCAGCAGGCCCAGGGGGGCCGAGGCACCGAACCAGACGGTCTCGATGTCCAGGTCATGGATGAGAGCGTCCATGCGAGACCCCACATCAGGGGTCGGCAGCAGCACCGATGTCGCCATGCGGTGGATCTCGAAGTCACGCGAGGCATCGAAGTCCACCACGGCCTGTCGCTCGACGTGAGGGGTGGAGGCCAGCACGGTGAGGTCCTGGCCGGGCAGGCGGCGGGTGAAGTCATCCAAGTAGGACTGGATGCCTCCGACGGCAGGAGGGAAGTCATTGGTGACCAGCAGGGTTCGACGCATGGAGCCCAGTCTAGGCGGGGGCCTGGCGTGGGCCCTGGGCGCGTCGGAACGGTCGCAGCCGCGCGACAGCACCGCGGGGAGACCACACCGGGAGCCGGAGTGCCCCTCAGGTCGTGGCGCCCGCATCCTGGGGAACCGCGCGGAGAAGGAGGGAGGTGTCGCCCTCGTCGCCGTGGATGCCCCGCCTCAGATCTCCAGGTCCTCCGCCGAGCGCAGGAACTCGGAGAGCCGGTTGGCGGCGGCCACCACGGAAGGCCCGTGCTGGCGGCCGGGCTGGCGGCCGATGCGTTCGATGGGGCCCGAGATCGAGATGGCTGCCAGGACGCGGCCCGACGGACCGCGCACGGGAGCGGAGACGGAGGCCACACCGGGCTCCCGCTCTCCCACGGACTGCGCCCAGCCGCGACGTCGCACCTGGGAGAGCATGGTGGCATTGAAGGAGGCGCCGTAGAGGCCGCGGTGGAGCCGGTCGGGTTCCTCCCACGCCAGCAGTACCTGGGCGGCCGATCCTGCCTTCATGCTCAGCGTCGCACCCACCGGGATGGAGTCACGCAGACCCATCTGGCGTTCCGAAGCGGCCACGCACACGCGCACGTCACCCTGGCGACGGTAGAGCTGCGAGGACTCCTTGGCGTGGTCGCGCAGAGCGATGAGGACAGGCATCGAAGCTGCCAGCAGCCGGTCCTCACCTGCGGAGGAGGCGAGTTCCTGCAGCCTGGGCCCCAGGACGAATCGCCCCTGCATGTCGCGGGCCACCAAGCGGTGGTACTCCAGGGCGACTGCAAGACGATGAGCGGTCGGACGGGCCAGGCCCGTTGCCGAAACCAGCTGGGCAAGTGTGGCAGGGCCGGCCTCAAGCGCACCGAGGACCATTGCCGCCTTGTCCAGGACTCCCACTCCACTGGATGTCGCGTCCTCCATGACCTGATCTTTGCATCTCACCCCCTGAGATTCAAAATCTCCACATCGTGGAACTGGCGAACCATGGAACGCAGAACTACGCAATGGACCCACCAGCCGGGGTGGAGTCGCACAGGAGGGGTCATGAGCGCCACGTTGGCCGAGAAGGTCTGGTCGGACCACATCGTCAAGCGGGGAGAGGACGGAGCGCCTGATCTGCTCTACATCGACCTCCACCTGGTCCACGAGGTCACCAGCCCCCAGGCGTTCGAGGGACTCCGGCTGGCGGGCCGACCCGTGCGCCGCCCTGATCTGACGATCGCCACCGAGGACCACAACACCCCCACGCTGGACATCGATCTGCCCATCGCGGATGAGACCTCCCGCATCCAGATCAACACGCTGCGCTCCAATGCTGAGGAGTTCGGGGTCCGCATCCATTCGCTCGGCGATGCCGACCAGGGGATCGTCCATGTCGTGGGACCCCAACTCGGACTCACCCAGCCGGGTATGACCATCGTCTGTGGGGACTCCCACACCTCCACCCACGGGGCCTTCGGCGCCCTGGCCTTCGGCATCGGCACCTCCGAGGTCGAGCACGTGCTCGCCACCCAGACCCTCCCGCTGCAACCCTTCAAGACGATGGCGATCACCGTCAACGGCTCGCTGCCCGCGGGATCCACCGCCAAGGACATCATCCTGGCGGTCATCGCCCGCATCGGCACCGGTGGGGGACAGGGCTACGTCCTGGAGTACCGCGGCCAGGCCATTCGCGAGCTCTCCATGGAGGGCCGCATGACCATCTGCAACATGTCCATCGAGGCCGGCGCGCGGGCCGGGATGGTGGCCCCCGACCAGACGACCTTCGACTACATCCAGGGCCGGCCCCACGCTCCTGAGGGCGAGGACTGGGACCGGGCGGTGGAGTACTGGTCGACGCTGCACTCGGACGAGGATGCGACCTTCGACGCGGAGGTGGTGCTCGAAGCCGCCGACATCGAGCCCTTCGTCACCTGGGGCACGAATCCCGGTCAGGGTGTTCCCCTGTCCGCGGCCGTGCCCGATCCGGCTGACATCGGGGACGAGAACGCCCGGACCGCGGCCGCCCGAGCCCTGGAGTACATGGGCCTCCAAGCCGGCACGCCGATGCGTGAGATCCCCGTCGACACCGTGTTCCTGGGATCCTGCACGAACGGGCGCATCGAGGACCTGCGGGCCGCGGCCTCCGTCATCAAGGGGCACAGCAAGGCCAAGGGGGTGCGCATGCTGGTCGTGCCGGGCTCGGCTCGTGTGCGCCTCCAGGCCGAGGCTGAGGGATTGGACCGTGTCTTCACGGAGTTCGGTGCCGAGTGGCGCAATGCGGGATGTTCGATGTGTCTGGGCATGAATCCTGATCAACTGCGGCCCGGCGAGCGGGCCGCGTCGACCTCGAACAGGAATTTCGAGGGACGCCAGGGCAAGGGGGGACGCACCCACCTGGTGTCCCCGCTGGTGGCGGCGGCGACGGCTGTGCGCGGCACGCTGTCGAGCCCAGCGGATCTGTGAGCCAGCGGTACGGAAGGAACGGAGACTGACATGGAGAAGTTCACCACCCACACCGGCATCGGGGTCCCGCTGCGTCGCTCGAACGTCGACACCGACCAGATCATCCCGGCCGTCTACCTCAAGAGGGTCACGCGCACCGGCTTCGAGGACGCGCTCTTCGCAGCGTGGAGGAACGATCCGGACTTCATCCTCAACCAGAAGTCCTACACCGCAGGCTCGGTGCTGGTGGCGGGTCCTGACTTCGGCACCGGCTCCTCGCGGGAGCACGCGGTGTGGGCGCTCAAGGACTACGGATTCCGGGTGGTGCTGGCGCCGAAGTTCGCCGACATCTTCCGTGGCAATGCGGGCAAGCAGGGTCTGGTTGCGGGAATCATCACTCCTGAGGACTGTGAGTCCCTGTGGAAGGTCCTGGAGTCGGAGCCCGGGACCGAGGTGACGGTTTCCCTGGAGAACCGTACGGTCACCGCCGGCCCGGTGACCTGCCGCTTCCAGATCGACGACTACACGCGGTGGCGTCTCATGGAGGGCCTGGACGACATCGGGCTCACCCTGCGCGACGAGCAGGCAATCACTGCCTTCGAGGCTGAGCGTCCCTCCTTCAAGCCGAGGACGCGGCCCGCACGGACCCTTCCCAAGGAAGAGGTCCTGCCGGCACGACCCGTGGCGCTCGGACTCCCCACCTCCCGCTGACCGGGCCGTCTCTCCTTCACGTCTCTCGCCCTAGCGAAGTCCGTCCCAGATTGCGACGAAGTCCGTCGCCTTTCCCCGCGAAGTCCGTTCTCCTGAACGGCGAGGTCCGCCCTCGTCGACGGGGACGGACTTCGTCAGGAAACGCGACGGACTTCGTCAGGAAACGGGACGGACTTCGGCGGGAAACAGGACGGACTTCGGCGGGAAACGCGACGGACTTCGTCAGAGGAGGGGGCGGCGCTGTACCTGCTCATAGGTCCGCTCAGCGTCCCTCAGACGACCCCACTGCACCGCGTGGCCCGCTGACAACGACGCGGGCGCGTCCAGGACCCGCTGGTTCCTGGATCCCCGGAACTGCAGGGTCAGGTCCCGCTGAGAGAGCTCGAAGCGGCCGTCCACCAGGACGTCCAGCTGTGCCAGCAGTTCCTGCTTGTCCGCGGTCTCCCCCTGGAGCTCCTCGAAGGTGTAGCCCGTCCAGGACCAGACATCCTTCGTGTGCCCGAAGCGCTCGCGCACCGCGTGCACCAGCTCCAGGCACACACCTGTGTTGAGGAAGGGCTCGCCCCCCAGCAGCGTCAACCCCTGGACCGCCTCGTGGGCGAGATCTCCCAGGATCCTCTCCTGCAACTCCTCATCCCACGGCGTGCCGTAGCGGAAGCTCCAGGCGGCCTGGTTGAAGCAGCCCTCGCAGGCGAAGGGACATCCGCTGACGTAGAGACTGCAGCGCACCCCCTCGCCGTCGACCATGACGAAGGGCTTGTAGTCCGCGATGAAACTCTGGCTGAGCTGGTCGGACCGCCACTGACCGGGTCGGGGTGTGCGGGGCATGCGGCGTCGTCTCACCGCTGCTCAGGGGGAACCGACACGCCCTCGTGAGGGAGGCTGGTGGCACCTGCCATGTGCTTGACACGTGAGGAGATCTCCACGTGGCGGCCGTGGACCATGGGCCTCTGCTGCGGGTTCCCCAGGTAGCCGCAGGTCCGCTTGACCACATCGCAGGTGCGGGGATCGGTGTTGCCGCACTCAGGGCACGCGAAGCCCTCCTCAGTGGGGGTGAAGTCACCGGAGAACCCGCAGGCGTAGCAGCGGTCGATGGGGGTGTTGGTGCCCAGGTACCCCACGCGGTCGTAGGCGTAGTCCCACACGGCCTCCAGCGCCTTCGGGTTCTGCTGGAGGACGGGGTACTCGCAGTAGTGGATGAATCCGCCTGCGGCGTAGACCGGGTAGTCCTTCTCGAAGTCGAGCTTCTCGAAGGGGGTCGGCGCCTTGCGCACGTCGTAGTGGAAGGAGTTCGTGTAGTAGTCCTTGTCGGTGATGTCACGCACCGACCCGAACTTCTTCCGGTCCAGGCGGCAGAAGCGGTCCGTCAGGCTCTCACTCGGCGTGGAGTAGACGCTGAAGTGGTAGCCGGTGGCTGCCTTCCAGGCCTTGGCGTGCTCGTCCAGGGTACGCAGGACCTCCAGGGTGAAGGCCTTCGCCTCCGGGTCGTGCTCCCATGCGCCGCCGTAGAAGGCCGTGGCGACCTCGTAGAGCCCGATGTAGCCCAGGGACACGGTGGCGCGCCCGTTGCGGAAGAGCTGGTCGACGTCATCGGTGGGGGAGAGCTTGGTCCCGAACGCCCCGTGCATGTAGAGGATCGGCGCGTTCCTCGGCGTCGCCTCCTTGCAGCGCTCGATGCGGTACATCAGCGCGTCATGGGCGATGGAGAGGCGCTCCTCCAACAGCGCCCAGAAGGCCTGCTTGTCGCCACGGGTCTCCAGGGCGATGCGCGGCAGGTTCAGGGTGACCACGCCGAGATTCATGCGACCCTCGGACACGTCGTGGCCGTCCTCGTCACGCCACCCCTGCAGGAAGGAACGACAGCCCATGGGCACCTTGAAGCTGCCGGTCAGCTCGATGATCTTGTCGTAGGAGAGCACGTCGGGGTACATGCGCTTGGTGGCGCACTCCACGGCCAGTTCCTTGATGTCGTAGTTCGGGTCGGTCGGCGCCAGGTTCAGCCCCCGTCGCAGGGTGAAGATCAGCTTGGGGAAGATCGCGGTGCGGTGCTCACGCCCCAGTCCGCCGATGCGGATCTGGAGGATGGCGCGCTGGATCTCACGTTCCAGCCATCCCTCACCCAGCCCGAAGCCGACGGAGGTGAAGGGCGTCTGCCCGTTGGAGGTGAAGAGCGTGTTGATCTCGTACTCCAGGCTCTGCATGGCGGCGTAGATGGCCTTGCGGGTCTTCTCCCGGGCGAACTCCAGCTGGTGGGCGGGCTCGGGGATCCACCGGCGGGCATCCGCCATGTGCTTGTCCAGGTTGAGTCGCGCATAGGGGGCCAGGAGTTCGTCAATGCGGTTCACCGAGCAGCCGCCGTACTGGCTGGAGGAGACATTGGCGATGATCTGGGCGATCTGGGCGGTGGCGGTCTGGATGGAGCGGGGGGACTCCACCTGGGCGTTGCCGATGCGGTAGCCGGTGGAGAGCATGGTGCGGAAGTCGATGAGGCAGCAGTTCGTCATCGGCGTGTAGGGGTGGTAGTCGAGGTCGTGGTAGTGGATGTCGCCCTTCTGGTGGGCGTTGGCCACGTGCGGGGGCAGCATCCGCAGGCCGATTGCGCGGGCGGCGGCGCCGGCCGTCAGGTCGCGCTGGGTGTTGAACACCTCGGCGTCCTTGTTGGCGTTCTCGTTGATGATCGAGGCGTCCTTGCCGATGAGTCGGTCGATCGACTCATTGACGTCGGTGGCGCGGTTGCGTGCGATGTCGCGCTGGACCCGGTAGTCGATGTAGGCCTCGGCCACGTCGTACTCGCGGGAGTCCAGGAGGACGTGTTCGACGACACTCTGGACCTCGTAGATCTTCACGGTGTCGGTGAATCGCTGGGCGATCTCTGCGTCGATGCGCGCGACCAGGTCGCTGATGCGCTGGAGCTGCAGCAGGCCGGGGGTACCGTGGGCGGCGGTGAAGGCCTTCGTCAGGGCTCGCTCGATGCACGCATCGTCGAAACGCAGGCGGCGACCGTCACGCTTGAGGACCGTCAGGACCGGCATCTGCGGGTAGTCGTCCTCGACTGGCTTGCGGGTCACCGACACTGTGCTCACGGGCTGGGCCTCCTCAGGCGAAGGGGGCCGCGACGCGGCGACCCCTGGACGTTTCTCCACAACATGTAGTAGGAACTACATCGGTGTCACCCTACATCTAGTGGTGCCCGGTCCCGGCACCTTCGGGTGTGACGTGGTGCGGTCGGGGTGGGCGCGCGGGCGGCACCCATTGCGGTGGGTCAGGATCCGCATTGTCGTGGGGGTGGGAACCCGTTGTGTGCCCCGCGCGTGTCGCCCCAGGCATCCTGCTCCGTGCATCGACGAGGGCGGCCCCGGCCCGTTGTGCGTGACCCTTCGATGCGGGCTGCGGGTGCCGGGCAGCGGCGGGCGGCGGGCGGCGAAGTGCTGCGGGCTGCGGGTGCCGGGCAGCGGCGGGCTGTGGGTTCGGGGTC
>JAKECL010000061.1 GCA_030460725.1 Propionibacterium sp. | reverse complement strand
AACGACTGTCTGGAGGAGACATGGGGTTCAGAATCGTCCTCGCTGCCGATGAAGCTGGCGTGGGGTACAAGGAGACCATCAAGGCGGATCTCGAGGCAGATCCTCGGGTTGACGAGATCATCGACGTCGGCATCGTTCCCGGCGAGAAGATCGCCTACCCCCACAAGGGGGTCGCCGGGGCACGGGCGATCGCGGAGGGGAAGGCCGACCGCGGGATCTTCATCTGCGGAACCGGGATGGGAATGGCCATCTCGGCGAACAAGGTCGCGGGCATCCGCGCATGCACGGCCCACGACAGCTTCTCCGTGGAGCGCCTGGTGCTGTCCAATGACGCCCAGGTCCTGTGCCTGGGGGAGAGGGTCATCGGACGCGAACTCGCCCGTCGACTGGCCCGGGAGTTCCTGGACTACACCTTCGATCCCTCGTCGCACTCCAAGGCCAATGTCGATCTGATCAAGAGCTACGAGGGTGCGCAGGAATCCAGCAGCGCGGGGGAAGACTCCGCTTGCTGAACTGATTTCCCGGGCCCTTCGTGCGGATCCCAGCGAAGCGGCACATGAGGCCCGGTGGGGACGGACACCCATTGGTCCGTCCCCGGAACCTGCGGTGCGTCGGATCCCCCGCGCGGTTCCACTCTTCCCGGGTCCATCAGACCCGGGCCCAGATGGAGGCCATGGTCACGGTCCAGTGTCGGAACGTGACCAAGGGTCATCCTCGAACACGACGAAAAGGGAACAAGGATGTTCACAGCTTCATTGGGGGTATTCCTCTTCGGTCTCCTCGCGGCACTCGCCGGGGGTGCGGTGGGTGCCGCGATCGGTGCCAACTATGCATTCGTGCTGACCGGCTTCTCCGTGCTGGCCTCATGGGGTGTCTTCGCCGCCACCGGTTCGACCTTCGGTTTCGACTACCTTGCCTTCGGTCCCTTCATGGGCCCCCACATCGCCTTCGCCGGAGGCGTGGCGGCAGCGATCTACGCCCGCTACCGAGGCAGCATGCAGGACGGCAAGGACGTCAACTCGCCGCTGGCAGGACTCGGTCGGCCAGACATCGTCCTGGTGGGAGCCGCCTTCGGCGCCATCGGTTACGTGTGCCAGATCGGCATCTCACACATCCCGTGGTTCGGCACCCACACGGACTCCGTGGCTCTGACGGTGCTGCTCTCCGGTATCCTCGCCCGCGTCGTCTTCGGCGGCCTGCCCGGGGCCGGACTGTTCAAGGGATCACTGCACAACGCAGAGCTCTTCCCCCCAGAAGCGACGTCCTTCCCCGCCAAGATCAAGCCCGGTCCCAACGGACGGTGGCTGGAGTGGCAGGAACGCCCCGGTCAGCTGGTCGTCATCGGCTCGACCTTCGGTGTGTTCGCAGGCGGGGCGTCACTCTTCCTCGCCGCCAACGTCGGCGCCCGTCTCACGGACATGGGACTGCCCAACAACCTGGCTGCGCTCAACTCGAACACCTTCACCTTCGGCATCTCTGCGATCGTCATCCTCTTCCTCATCACCAACCGTTCGATGCCGGTGCAGCACCACGTCACGAACATCGCCGGTCTGGCGACGATCCAGTTCTTCCCCATCCTGATGGGGTCCTCGATCGGGGAGTTCACCTGGACGGCCACCAGTGCATGGGACTCCCACCAGTGGCTGATGGCCTTCTTCGCCCTGGTCATCGGTGCCGTCTTCGGCGTGTTCACCGCCTGCCTCGGAGAGCTCTGTGCTCGCCTGTGGTACGACCGCGGCACCAGCCACATCGATCCCCCGGCAGCATCCATCTGGCTGGCGAACACCGTCGTCGTCTCCCTGGCGGCGCTGATTGCATGAGTGATGGACCGCGGAGCCAGAAGAACTGACACAGGAGGAGAACCCCACCATGACCACTGACGTGTTGCAGTTCCCGGAGGAACTCGGCCAGGCGTACATCTTCGATCTCGACGGTACGATCTACCTGGGCGACGGACTGCTCCCGGGCGTCAAGCGCACCATCGAGGAGCTGCGGCGCCGCCGCATCCCGGTCCGCTTCCTGTCCAACAACCCGACGAAGGATCCTGAACAGTACGTCGAGAAGTTGGCCAGGCTCGGACTCCCCACCGAGCTCGAGGACATCTGCAACACGGTGGTCACCACGACGCGGTGGTTGACGGAGAACCACCCGGACGCCAAGGTCTTCGCCATCGCGGAGGAGCCGTTGAAGCGTGCCCTCGTCTCGGCGGGAATCGAGCTCTGCGAGGATCCCGCCCAGATCGACATCGTCATCGCCTCCTATGACCGCAGCTTCGACTACCGCAAACTCCAGATCGCCTTCGACGCCATCTGGTTCCACAAGCGGGCCTTCCTCATCCAGACGAACCCGGACCGTTTCTGCCCATTCCCCGGCGGCCGCGGAGAACCCGACTGCGCGGCGATCACCGCGGCGATCGAGGCGTGCACGGGCCAGAAGTGCCGGGTGAACCTCGGCAAACCCTCGCCGATCATGCTCGGCGAGGCGCTGTCCGGGCTGGATGTGGAGGTGTCCGACTGCGTGATGGTGGGGGACCGCCTCCAGACGGACATCCAGATGGCACTTGACACGGGAATGGGATCGGCCTGCGTCCTCACCGGCGAGGCGACGCCGCGCGACGTGGCAGAACTCGATCCAGAGCATCGTCCCACCTGGGTCCTGGACCGACTGGACCGACTGATTCCTCCGAGCATCTGGGAAGAGCTCGGCTGGACCACCGACAACGACTGACCCAACGCACAATTCTCAAGGAAGAGACAACATGTTCGACAAAGGCCCCTACCTTCTCGGAATCGACTACGGAACGGAGTCCTGCCGCGTTGCCATCTGCGACGTGCAGGGCCGGCCGCTGACCTTCGCGGCGACGCCCTATGCGACCAGCCATCCCCGCCCGGGATGGGCGGAGCAGAACCCGGAGGACTGGTGGAACGCTCTCCAGGCCTCCACCCACAGGGCGATCGCCAATGCAGGAGTCTCGCCCGCCGAAATTGCGGGCATCTGCTATGACGCAACGACACTGTCCATGGTCGCCATGGATGACCACGGCGTCGAGCTGCGACCCGCCATCATGTGGATGGACGTCAGGGCAACCGACCAGGCCGCCCGCTCCGAGAACTCGGAGTCCGTCGCACGCCTCTACAACGGTGGTGGCACGGCCCCTGCGATCGCTGAGTGGTACCCGTTCAAGGCAGCCTGGCTGAAGGAGAACGAGCCGGAGACCTATGCACGGGCAGCGCACCTCGTCGATGCTCCCGACTGGGTCACCTACAAGCTCACCGGTGAGTGGACCACCAACATCAACTCCGCCGCCCTGCGCATGTACTACAACCGGGACAAGGGCGGGTGGCCCACGGACTTCTACGAGACCATCGGGTGCGGGGACGTCTTCTCCAAGATCTCTGATCGCGTCCTTGACCTGGGGACCCCGGTGGGCACGCTCGGCACGATTCCCGCCCAACTGCTGGGTCTGCGCCCCGGGATCCCCGTGGCACAGGGACCGGGAGATGCATGGGCCGGCCAGATCGGTCTGGGTGTGCTCGACCCGGGATCGATGGCACTGATCACCGGCTCCTCCCACGTGCTCTCGGGCCAGTCCGAGAAGGAGATCCACGGCCCCGGTTTCTTCGGGTCCTACACCGACGGAGTGGTCCCCGGACAGTACACGGTCGAGTGTGGGCAGACCTCGACAGGATCGGTGCTCAAATGGTTCACCGACAACTTCGCCGCCGACCTCGTCCACGCTGCCAGGAAGGTCGGGCTCAACCCCTACAAGTTGCTGGACGAGCAGGCCCAGCAGATCCGACCCGGCTCGGATGGTCTCGTCATCAACGAGTACTTCCAGGGAAACCGCACGCCGTACTCCGACTCCCGTGCACGTGGCATCATCTCGGGCCTCTCGCTCATGCACACCCCGGCGCACATGTACAAGGCCATCCTGGAATCGGTGTGCTACGGCACCGCGTTGAACCTCCGGTCGGTGAACGCCGCAGGGATGGACGTCACCCGCATGGTTGCCTGCGGAGGAGCCACCAAGAGCCGCGAGTGGATGCAGATGCACGCCGATGTCTCCGGCATCCCGATCACGCTGACTGAGGTCGGGGATGCGGTCGTGCTGGGGACCTGCATGCTCGCGGCGGTCGGCGCGGGCGTGTACTCCGACCTGCACGACGCCTCGAAGAACATGGTCCACGAGATCGACGTCATCGAGCCCGACCAGGCTCGGCACGACGAGTACTCCTTCTACGTCGACCGCTACGCCGAGCAGTACCAGACGCTCCAGCCGATGATCCACGAGGTCGTCGACCACGAGACTGAGAAGTGAACGGAGATCACACATGTCAGACCAGGATCTGATCCAGACCGCCCTTGCGGATGCCGATGACACGAGGTCTGTCGTCATGGGGTATGACGTGCTGGCCGAGACCGGACGGGTCTTTCGGGACCGGTTCGGGGACGCCCACGCAATCGTGGTGGCGGATGGAAACACCTGGGAGGTGGCGGGAGACGCGGTGACTGCCTCGCTCCGCGAGGCAGGCGTCGTCCTCGAAGAGCCGTACGTGTTCCCCGGCCACCCCACCCTCTACGCGAGCTACGAGAACGCGGTGGTGCTGCGTGACCATCTCGCAGGCGTCAATGCGATCGCGTGCTCCATCGGGTCCGGATCGCTCAATGATCTGACGAAGCGTGCCAGCGATGAGTTGGGTCGCCGCTACATGAACGTGTGCACGGCGGCATCGATGGACGGATATGCAGCCTTCGGCGCCTCGCTCACCGAGTGCGGTTTCAAGCACACGATGAGCTGTCGAGCCCCCGAGGCCCTGGTCGCCGACCTGCCCACGATGGCTGCTGCGCCTCAGCGATGCACAGCTTCGGGGCTCGGTGACCTCATCGAGAAGATCCCCGCCGGTGCGGACTGGATCATTGCCGATGAGCTCGGGATCGAACCGATCGACCAGGAGGTCTGGGACCTGGTCCAGGGTCCTCTGCCGCGGGCGATCAGTGATCCCGTCGGTCTTGCCGAGGGACGCGCAGAGGCATTCGAAGGTCTGGCCGAGGGGCTGATCATGTCGGGTCTGTCGATGCAGAAGTACCGCATCTCCTCCCGACCCGCTTCGGGAGCCGGACACCAGTTCTCCCACGTGTGGGAGATGGAGCACCTGGGCATGGACCAGGACCCACCCCTGACGCACGGCCTGAAGGTGGGACTGGGCACCATCGCAGTGCTGGCTCTGTGGCAGCGCATCCTCGACATCGACTTCTCCGACCTGGACGTCGATGCCCTGGTGGCGCAGTGGCCCTCACGGGAGGAGGAGGAAGCCTCCGTACGTGCCTCCTTCACCGGGAACATGGTGGAGCCTGCCGTCAAGGAGACGATGGCGAAGTACCTCTCGCCCGAGCAGCTGCGTGAACGACTCCTGCTCATCACGCGCAAGTGGCCGACCATCCGCGAGCGTTGCCGCAGCCAGGTGGTGGCGCCCGAGGAGGTGGAGCGGATCCTGCGTGAGGTGGGAGCCATTTTCCATCCCCAGCAGATCGGCCTGACGCAGCAGCGCTTCCACGACACCTACCTGCGGTGCCGCATGATCCGCAGCCGTTACACGCTGGTCGACTTCCTCCATGAGACCGGCGTCCTGGCAGCCCAGACGGACAAGCTCTTCGAGCCTGACGGCTACTGGGGCAGGCGCCCGTGGAAGGAATGAGCACCACGGTCTGACCGGAGCTGCCGGCGGACCTGTCGGCACCGGGGGCCGGGCACCCATGACCCCGGCCCCCGGAATGCCACGTGACACACAAGATACGACCGCCCGGGGTCGAGGACCGAGGGCACGAAGGACACCAATCCATGACTGACTTCTCCTGGACCGCACACGACAAGGCGACGGTCGACGTTGCTCGCATGCTCGCCGCCGACGCCGTGCAGGAGGCGGGGAACGGGCATCCCGGTACTCCGATCTCTCTCGCTCCCGTTGCGCATCTTCTGTACCAGAAGGTGATGAAGGTCGATCCGCAGGACCCGCAGTGGCTGGGACGTGACCGTTTCGTGCTGTCGGCTGGACACGCCTCCGTCCTGCAGTACGCGCAGCTGTACCTGGGCGGGCTGGGACTGGAGTTGGAGGACCTCAAGTCCTTGAGGAGCGCCGGTTCCCTCACACCCGGGCATCCCGAGTACGGCCACACCGCCTTCGTCGAGGCCACCACCGGCCCTCTGGGTGCAGGCATCAGCATGGCGGTGGGGATGGCGATGGCCGCCCGCAAGGAGCACGGCCTCTACGATCCCGAGACGGCTCCCGGTCAGAGCATCTTCGACCACTTCGTCTATGTCGTCGCCGGTGACGGATGCATGCAGGAGGGGGTGCAGTCGGAGGCCGCGTCCTTTGCAGGCGCCCAGGAACTCGGCAACCTGGTGGTGATCTACGACGACAACCGCATCACGATCGAGGGCGACACGAAGATCGCCTTCACCGAGGACGTGGAGGCCCGCTACGCAGCCTACGGGTGGGACGTCCACCACGTGGACTGGACCCACGGCGGGACGCGCTACGAGGAGGATGTCGAGGCCCTCGACCGGGCCATCGAGGCGAGCCGTGCGTGCTCCGACCGTCCCAGCCTCATCCGTCTGACCACGGTCATCGGTTGGCCGCTGCCGAACAAGCAGGGCAGCGCATCCGTGCACGGAGCGGCCATCGGCACCGACGAGATCGCAGAACTCAAGGCCGCCCTCGGACTGCCGCCGCAGCCCTTCGCCTTCGACCACACCATCGTGGAGAGCGCCCGGGAAGCACTGGCCCAGCGGGGGAGGGCACTGCGCAGCGAGTGGGACGAGCGTTTCGACTCCTGGCGTCGGGCGAATCCCGAGAAGGCGGTGCTCCTGGATCGTGTGCGGTCGGGCGCGCTTCCCGAGGATCTCCACACCGAGTCCTTCCCCGCGGGTGCGATGAGCACCCGCAAGGCCTCCGGACTCGTGCTGAGCTCGTTGGGGCGGCAGATGCCGGAGCTGTGGGGCGGCTCGGCGGATCTGGCCGGCTCGAACAACACGACGATGGCGGGATCAGACAGTTTCCTCCCCGATGATCGGGTGACGTCGGCATGGCCGGGCGGTCCCTACGGACGGACCCTGCATTTCGGCGTCCGTGAGCATGCGATGGGTGGTGCGGTCAACGGGATCACGCTGACGGGCCTGACGCGAGCCTACGGAGGGACGTTCTTCGTCTTCGCGGACTACATGCGTCCTGCTGTGCGCCTCGCGGCGCTCATGGGCATCGGGTCCATCTTCGTGTGGACACATGACTCGGTGGGGGTGGGCGAGGACGGACCCACCCATCAGCCCATCGAGCACCTCGCCAGCTACCGGGCGATCCCCGGACTCGACATCGTCCGTCCCGCGGACGCCAACGAGACCGCTGTGGCCTGGCGGACCATTCTCTCCCAGCACGACAGGCCCGCCGGTCTGGTCCTCACGCGCCAGGATGTGCGCACGGTGGACAGGGAGGATCCCGCGTTCGCCTCGGCCGAGGGCGTGGCCCGTGGGGCGTACATCCTGCGTGATGCGCGCGAGGGCGCGCAGCCGCGGGTGATCCTGATCGCCACGGGCTCCGAGGTCGAGCTCGCCCTGGGCGCCCAGGACGTCCTGGAGGAAGAGGGCGTTCCCACGCGTGTGGTCTCCATGCCGTGTCAGGAGTGGTTCGACGCGCAGGACCAGGACTACCGCGAGACGGTCCTGCCCCCCTCCGTGGGGGCACGGGTGAGCGTGGAGGCAGGCATCACCCTGGGGTGGAACCGCTACGTGGGGCCGACGGGCCGCAGCGTGGGAATCGAGCACTTCGGGGCCTCGGCGCCCGGGGACTTCCTCATGCGTGAGTTCGGCATGACGGTCGAGCATGTCGTCGCGGAAGCGCAGGCGCTGCTGGAAGGCTGAGACCCGGAGGTCGGGGAGGGGGCGGTTTGCCGTGATTGGGGGCCGCCCCCTCCTCCACCTCAGTCAGCGGGGTCTTCAGCCAGCGGGGTCCGCAGTCGGCGGGGCGACGCTCAGGTGCACGCCGGCCGACGTCAGTTCG